>JACMQX010000249.1 GCA_014376765.1 Ramlibacter sp.
CCGAAGGAGCGCCCGTGAGGTTGCCGAGGCTGGCGATCATGACTTCAGCAGGCGATTGACTCAGCTGCCGGCTGGCCTGCCAACCTGCGTGCGCGCCCTGCACCATCTCGCCTTTTTGCTCCAGCGGTGGCGCCCGATACAGCGCTTCATACGGCAGGGGACCTGCTGCATCGCGTCCTGCATTGGACTCGTAGGGCGGCGGCGGCTCCCAGGGGTCAAAGGATTGGCTGGACGGATACGGCGGCGGCAAAAATCCCGGTGACGACGCGCCGGATGATGACGGCAAAGAGGACACTGCACTTGACAACATCGGACTCGACCACAGCGGCCGGTCCCGGCCCGGTCGCCAGCTGACATGAAAGCCATGCTGCGTGAGGTCGCGGGCAAGACTGGTCTTCTCGCCATCGTAGAAAACGTCGAAGTGGCCAATGCGTTTTTCAATTCCCTCCTTGAGGGTGGTGTAAGCCGAAATCTTGAGCCCGAAGTCGTCATCCGGGTAGTCGTACTGGATCCATCGCCTGACGGCCTGATCGGCCGCTGCGGGGTTCATGCGGGGGTCTGACGCAGCGGCAGCACCGGCGCGCAGTGGCATGTTGTGTGCTGTGGGGCGCGGGCCTGCTTTATTCATTGTCATGCGCGTTTTCCTTTCCCGGTTCAAGTTCAAGAGCGAACAACATTTGGGTGACCCTGCTGCTGGCAGCGTTCCAAACCGGTCAGACCCCGTGGCTACGATTTGAAACAGGAAAACTTACCGACGTGTTCGTCAGAAATGAATCAGGCTGGGAGTACGTCCGCCAGACGCAGGTGCGACCATTGCGCCTTGTCCCAAAACGCAAGCATCGCTTCTGCTTTGTCGAGCAGCAGTTGTTGCATCAATGGCTCCAGCGGCGTGCTCTCGGGGTCGGCAATGAAAAGAAAACGCGGCTCACCCGAGCCTTCGGCAGGCTGCACCTCGCCGACCCAGTCGAGCGCCGTGAGGGTTCCCAGCACCGGCTCCAGTTGCAGGGCATCCACCCGCAAATGTTGCGTCAGCTGCGACAGCGTCAGGCCTTTGAATGTTTCCTTGCGCGTACCGTGCAGCGCCTGCAGCACTTCCACCGCCAGCTGGAACTGCCAGCCATGCGGCGCGCCGCGCCTCGCGATGCCGGCCCTGAGGGATGGCAGGTAGGCAGCGATCACCGCGCCGAGCAGCACGATCACCCAGGCCACATAAATCCACACCAGCAGGATCGGCACAGTCGCAAAGGCGCCGTACACCATGGAGTAGGTGGGCACCATGCCGAGGTAGACCTGCAGCAGCTTCTTGGCGGCCTCGATGCCCAGCGCAACGAACACACCACCGGCAATTGCATCGCGCCAGCGCACATGGGTGTTGGGCACATAGCGAAAGGTCAGGCTCGCCCCCGTCGCCAGCACGGCAACGCCGACCAGTTCAAACAGGAAGCGGACAAAGCCCGGCATGTCCCCCACCAGCCCGCGCGAACCGGTGATGGCCCAGGAGGTCAGGGCCAGGCTCGCGCCGACAAGCAACGGCCCGAGCGTGACCGAGCTCCAGTAAATCAGCACCCGCTGCGCCAGGGGGCGGCGCCGCTTGACGCGCCAGATGGTGTTAAGCGTGCGGTCGATAGTGAGGATCAGCGCCAGGGTTGAAAACAACAGCACCGCCAGCCCCGCCACGCCCAGCCGGCTGGCCTTGCTGGAGAACTGCCCCAGGTAGCCCAGCACCTGGCGCGCAATGCTGTCGGGGATGAGGCTGGCCACCAGCCAGCGCTGCAACACATCCTGAAACGTGCTGAACAAAGGGAAGGCCGTGAAGATCGCCAGCGCCACCGTGAAGAAGGGCACCAGCGCAATCGTGGTGGTGAAGGTCAGGCTGCTGGCGGTCAGCCCCAGCTGGTCTTCGCGAAAGCGCTCGCGCAGCGTGAGCGCGGTGTTGCGCCAGGGAAATTTGACCAGCTCTTTGAGCAATGGCTCCAGTGGGGGGGAAGGACTCATGGCCGCTATGATGCCATTGACATGAATGACAACTCCTCTCAAGCAGGCTCCGCAGCAGCCTTCCCCGCCTCCCCCACCGTTGCCCTCACCCGCCTGCTTGCCGTGGCCAGCCTGCTGGCTTTGATCGCGCTGGGCCTGGCCTGGGAGTTGTGGCTGGCGCCGCTGCGCCCGGGCGGCTCCTGGCTGGCGCTCAAGGTGCTGCCGCTGTGCATTCCGCTGGCGGGGCTGCTTAAAAACCGTATGTACACCTACCGCTGGCTCAGCCTGCTGGTGTGGATTTACTTTACCGAGGGCGTGGTCCGGGCCTGGGGCGACAAGCCACCAGGCAACTGGCTGGGGCTGGTGCAGGTGCTGCTGTGCGTCACGCTGTTTGTGGCCTGCGCCATGCATGTGTGGGTGCGGCTGAGCAATGCCAAACTTTCCTCAGCTGCTGCTCAACCGGGCGTGGCGGGGCAGCCGTCGAAGCAGACATCATGAGTGAGCTGGCAACAGCCACCCTTGCCGCCACCTTGCGCGCCATTGTGGGTGACGCCCATGTATTGACTGAAGGCGACTTGTCTGCTTACGAGGTGGACTGGCGCAAGCGCTACCACGGCAAGGCGCTGGCCGTGGTGCGCCCTGCAACGACGCAGCAGGTGGCCGATGTGGTGAAGGCCTGCGCTGCGGCAGGCGCGAGCATCGTGCCGCAGGGCGGCAACACCGGCATGGTGGGCGGCTCGCAGCCCGATGCCTCCGGCACGCAGGTGGTGCTGAGCCTGCAGCGCATGAAGGCCGTGCGCAACCTGGACAAAGGCAACCTCACCATGACGGTAGAGGCCGGCTGCATCCTGCAAAACCTGCAGGATGCAGCGACGCAGGAAGGCCTGCTTTTTCCTTTGAGCCTGGCGTCTGAAGGCAGCTGCACCGTGGGCGGCAACCTGGGCACCAACGCAGGCGGCACGCAGGTAGTGCGCTACGGCAATGCGCGCGACCTTTGCCTGGGTCTTGAGGTCGTCACCGCGCAGGGCGAGGTCTGGGAGGGCCTGTCGGGCCTGCGCAAGGACAACACCGGCTACGACCTGCGCGACCTGTTCATTGGCAGTGAGGGCACGCTGGGCATCATCACCGCCGCAACGATGAAGCTCTACCCGATGCCAGCCGCCACGCTCACTGCGTGGGCTGCAGTGCCGTCGCTGGACCATGCCGTCACGCTGCTGGGCCTGGCGCACCGGCACTTGGGCGCGGGCTTGACGGGTTTTGAGGTGATGGGCCAGTTCGCCCTCAGCCTGGTGTCCAGGCACTTCCCGCAGCAGCGCGTGCCGCTGTACCAGGACACACCGTTTTGCGTGCTGCTTGAAAACTCCGACCATGAATCTGAAGCGCATGCCCGCACCCAGTTCGAGCAATTGCTCGAAGCCGCGATGGAAGGCGGCTGCGTGACGGACGCCGTGGTGGCCGGGAACCTCACGCAGGCACACCAGCTCTGGCACATCCGCGAGAGCATCCCGCTGGCGCAGGCCGAAGAGGGCCTGAACATCAAGCACGACATTTCCATCCCGGTCTCCAGCATTCCAGAGTTTGTGCGCGTGACCGACGCCCTGCTGGAGCGCGAGATTCCCGGCGTGCGCCTGGTCAACTTCGGCCACCTGGGCGACGGCAACCTGCACTACAACGTGCAGGCTCCCTCTGGCGGTGAGGCCAAGGCCTTTTTGTCCCAATACGAAGACCGCGTCAATTCGCTGGTGTATGAATCGGTGCACCAGTTCAATGGTTCGATCTCGGCGGAACACGGCGTGGGGCTGCTCAAGGTCGACAAGCTGGAACACCACAAATCCCCGGTGGCGCTGGAGATGATGAGGGCGATCAAGCGGGCGCTGGATCCGCAGAATGTGATGAATCCCGGGCGGGTGCTGCGCATTTAAGAGTGCGCATATTTGCGCATAGACTATGCGCACACTTCATGGAGACCTACCATGCTCAGATTTGACGATGCGCCCAGGAAAGCGACCAATCTCTCGCTCAACTCAAAAGTTCTGGAGATGGCACGCGAGCTTGGCATGAATGTGTCCCAGACCGTGGATGTCCTGCTTGCTGAAGAGGTCAGGCGCCAGTACTGGGAAAAGTGGAACGACGAAAACAAGGATGCCGTGGATGCCTACAACGCCCGCATTGCCAAGGAAGGCCTGCCGCTTGCCAAGTACCGCAGCTTTTGATTGCGCCTATGCCTCGATTTGACGTTTATGCCCATCCCGATGCGGGACTGCGCAAGCACACGCCCTATCTCGTCGACATTCAGAACAATTACATCAGCACCATCGGCACCCGCGCGGTCTTGCCCATGCGCGCGGCATCTGCTTTCAGCCTCCGCATGCGCGACCTGAATCCTGTGTTCAATGTAGGCGGCAAAGATGTGGTGCTGGACACCGCGGCAATTGGTGCCATTCCCGTGGCCGAATTGAAAAAGCCCGTCATGAGCCTGAAGGCACAGTCAGCTACGACCGTCGCTGCGCTAGATACCCTATTTGAATCGTATTGACATGCTGACGACAAGCCGCCCTATCCGCACCCAGTACGAAGACTTCATGCGCCATGTCTACACGCATGGCACGCCCAAGACTGACCGCACCGGCACCGGCACGAAAAGCGTGTTCGGCCACCAGATGCGCTTTGACTTGAACGAAGGCTTTCCGCTGGTGACGACCAAGAAAGTGCATCTGCGCTCCATCATCCAGGAGCTGCTGTGGTTTCTTACTGGCAGCAGCAACAACAACTGGCTCAAGGAGCGCGGCGTCAGCATCTGGGACGAATGGGCCAAGCCGGACGGCGACCTGGGTCCGGTGTACGGCGTGCAGTGGCGCAGCTGGCCCACGCCGGACGGCGGGCACATCGACCAGATCGCGCAGGTCATCAAGACACTCAACACCAACCCGGATTCGCGCCGCATCATCGTGAGCGCCTGGAACGTGGCCGAGCTGGACAAAATGGCGCTCATGCCCTGCCATGCGTTCTTTCAGTTTTATGTTGCGCCGTCGCAAGTGGCCGGCGAGCCGGGCAAGCTCAGCTGCCAGCTGTACCAGCGCAGCGCCGATGTTTTCCTGGGCGTGCCCTTCAACATCGCCAGCTACGCGCTGCTCACTCACATGGTGGCCCAGCAATGCGACCTGGCCGTGGGCGACTTCATCTGGACGGGGGGCGACTGCCACATTTACAACAACCACCATGAACAGGTGGAGCTGCAGTTGTCGCGCCTGGCCTTTCCGTACCCGGTGCTCAACATCAAGCGCAAGCCCCCCTCTATTTTTGACTACCAGTACGAGGACTTCGAAGTGCTGGAGTACCAGAGCCACGGCGCCATCAAGGCGCCGGTTGCGGTCTGACCCACGGGCTCCGTCTGCGACTGCATGCGGTAGCTCTCACCGGAGCAACAACAACATGAACCTCCACCTTATCCTGGCCCGCGCCCGCAACGGTGTCATCGGCAAAGACGGCGCCATGCCGTGGAAGCTGCCTGAAGACATGGCGCACTTCAAGCGCGTGACCATGGGCTGCCCCGTGATCATGGGTCGCAAGACCTGGGATTCAATCCCGCCCAAATTCCGGCCGCTGCCGGGGCGCCAGAACATTGTCGTCACGCGCAATGAAGCGTGGCAGGCCGATGGCGCGCAGCGCGCCGGCTCCATTGAAGAGGCGTTTGAGCTGTGCCCGCAGGATGCAGACGTCTGGATCATTGGTGGCGCGCAGATCTATGCGCAGGCACTGCCACTGGCATCGTCCGCCGTGGTGACTGAAATCGACGCCGACTTTGAGGGCGACGCCCATGCCCCACAATTCGGACCTGAATGGATGGAGGTCGTGCGTGAAGACCATCTGTCCACCACCGGGCTGAAATTCAGCTTCGTGACTTACGGCAACAGCCAGAGCATTCAAAACGCGTAAAAAGGAGAACAGCATGTCATCAGGTGGATTCCACGTACACGGCCCGCACGACCACGAAGTCGAGCACGCCACACAGCACGCTGCACATGAAGGCGGCAGCACCATGATCAACCAGATCGCGATGTTCACCGCGATCATCGCCACCGTGGGTGCCATCATGTCGTACATGGGCGGCGCGACACAGGCCAATGCGGGGCTGTACAAAAACAACGCGGCCATCAAGAAAACCGAAGCGTCCAACCAGTGGAATTACTTCCAGTCCAAGAGCACGAAACAGTCCCTGGCCGAACTGGCCCGCGACCTCGCGCCAGAAGACAAAAAGGCCTTCTACACCGCCAAGGTGGAACGCTACGAAAAAGAGAAAAATGAGATCAAGGTGGCGGCCGACAAGCTGGAAGCCGCGGCCACCGTCTGGGACAAGGACTCCGACACCCAGATGCACCAGCACCACCGCTGGGCCCAGGCCACGACGGCACTACAGGTGGCGATTGCACTGGCGGCCATTGCACTGCTGACGCGCAAGAAGTGGCTGGAGTACGCGATGTTTGTGGTGGCGGGGATTGGGGCGGTGATCGGGGTGCTGGCGCTGGCGCATATTTAACGAGACCGCGACCCGAGCAGCCTGCGTCAATTGCTCCCTGGCAACTGGCGCGTCCGCTCGCGCAGCAGACTGATCTTGAAGATGCCGGTTATTCCGCCTCAACCTGGCGGGCCAATGCCACAGCATCACGCAGATTCAGGCGCAACATGGCCAAGTAAGTTGCTTGAAAAGTTCTCGCAAACCCACTGCGAGCGCAGTGCGCGTATGAAACTGATGGTTTACCTGCACGGGTTCACCTGCTCTGTAGTTGCTGGCTCAACATATCCCTGAGCCGCGGCAGACTCTGAACCCAGCCATTCCTGACCACATCGCGCGAAGCCAGCCGTTGATCGGGATGCACCGCAAAATACGCCTCACTTGCGTGCATCAGGTTGGTGAACTCTTGTGGAAACCTTGACCGTACAACCACTGCCGCCACATGGAAGACGTTGGCTTCGCGCTGATCTTGGGCCTGGGGCGCAACTTGCCGTGCGGCAGCGGAACATCGGGTCAGCAGTACTGCTTCACGATCTCTGGCGGTCATAGAGAGTCTCCGTTCACTGCAGACCATGACGATAGTCCGTCGCTACTACTGTAGCGGACTGCATGCTCTCGCAACGATATCCGGTGCCGGGCCCCAGATCATTTGCGCCATGAGCTGGGAAGCGAGGTCGACGCTCATGATGGGAACAAGCCGGGGCGCGTGGGCATGGCCGTGTCAAGGCACGGTCGCCGGGCAGGACAGGGAAAGACGAGGTCTATGAAACCATTCATTTGCAGTGACTCGCTCGTGCGGGTTGGACAACCGCCGGGGTACTGCAAGCGGACGCTGGAAAAGCGTGAGGCGTTTGTAGTCAGAACTTATTGGTTTGCAAGGCCCTACCCCTGTTTGCGCGCCGTCACCTCGATCTCGATCTTCATGCGCGGGTCGGCCAGCCCCGCCGAGATCATCATTGCCGCCGGCCTGATCTCGCCAAAATAGCGGCGCAGTATCGGCCAGCACTGCGGGAATTCGGCGGCGTCCGGCAGCACGTAGGTGACGCGCACTACATCGGCGAGGGCGGCCCCGGCTTGCTCCAGAGCTGCGACGATGTTCTTCATGCACTGCTCCGTCTGGGCCACCACACCATCGGGAATCGTCATTGCAGCGTAGTCAAAGCCGGTGGTGCCCGACACAAATACCCACTCACCATCCACCACGGCCCGGGAGTAGCCGATCTCCTGCTCGAAGGTGGAGCCAGAG
>JACMQX010000250.1 GCA_014376765.1 Ramlibacter sp.
CCTGGCCACATACGACAGCAGCGAATACTGCGTGCCTTTGAGCCCGGTCTTGCCGACCTCGTTGTCATAGTGCTGCGCAACACGCCGTACCAGCTGACGCAACTTGAAGTTGGTGCAGCCTTGCGGACGGGTCGCGCCTGCGGCGGCTGAAGAAGCGCGGGATGGGATGGCTGGACTCATGCATCCGATTGTAGCTACAATATTTGCATATACAAGCTTAATCAAGGTGACGACATGGACGAGGCAAGCACAGGACAGACACCTGCATAGACAGCTGCACAGGCATCCGCACACAGTCCGGGGCCCAGCTCAAACACTACAACCCGCTGGGCTCGGTGGCAGAGCTTGGCGTGAATATCGTGCGCGCTGCATCGCAAAAGACGGGGCACTTGCGCGCCATTGGCACCGTCATCCACTGCGGCCGCCGGCTGGCCACGGCCGAGGCGCGGATCGTGGGCGCAGATGGCAAGCTCTATGCGCATGCAACGACCACTTGCCTGGTTTTCGAAAGGCCATGATGTGCGGCAAAATGACAGGCTGTCCATTTACCTTCATACCTGCTCCCCATGCGCCTGCTCCACACCATGATCCGCGTTGGCAACCTCCAGCGCTCCATTGACTTCTACACCAAGGTGCTCGGCATGACGCTGCAGCGCACCTCCGAGAACCCCGACTACAAATACAGTCTGGCCTTTGTCGGCTACGGCACCAACCCCGGCCATGCCGAGATCGAACTGACCTACAACTGGGGCACCGAGTCCTACGAGATGGGCACAGCCTATGGCCACATTGCGCTGGGCGTGACTGACGCGTATGCCGCCTGCGAAAAGATCAAGGCGTCTGGCGGCAACGTTTCGCGCGAGGCCGGCCCGGTCAAGGGCGGCACCACCGTCATCGCCTTTGTCACTGACCCGGACGGCTACAAGATCGAGCTGATCCAGCGCTCGGAAGAAGCGCTGGGCGCAGGTTTGCGTTGAAGCTTTTTTATGTTTCTCATTTTTGGCAAATTGCTGGTTTTGTCTGAAATGAGAATCACATGCCAGCCCAGGCTCCACCTACTGACGACACTGCCGCGCGCCGCAAGGCGCTGGAAATTAATGCCGTCAATGCCGTCAATGGTGTCCCACCCGCCGGGCTACCGGGAACACGCTTCAAAAGCGCATGCGGCCCTCGTCATCAGGCACGCCAGGGGCCACACCCAGCCCTCATAATTCCTGATGCTCCCCACCTGGGCCTGGATCCCCATCGTCATCGGCGCCGCGCTCGCGCAGACGGCGCGCAACACCGCGCAACGCTCGCTCACGGCACAGGCGGGCACCATGGGCGCGACGCTGGTGCGCTTTCTGTATGGCCTGCCCTTTGCTGCGATGTGGCTGGCGCTTCTGTACTTCTGGCCGGGCTCCGGCATCAGCGTGCCGGCGCGGTTCGATGCGGGCTATTTCGCCTGGATTTTTTTCGGCGCGACCTCGCAGATCGCTGCCACCGCCTTCCTGCTGGCCGCCATGAAGGAGCGCAACTTCGTTATCGCAGTGGCCTATTCCAAAACCGAGGTGTTGCAGGTGGCGGTGTTCTCGTCCCTCTTCCTGCATGAGCTGCCCGGCCCTGTAGTGCTGGTGGCTGTCTGCGTGGCGACTGCCGGTGTGCTGCTGATCTCCATTCCGCGCGCCAAGCCGGGCGAAGGGCCTGTGCAACTCGAGTGGGGCGGGCGCGTGGTCGCGTTCGGCCTGGCTTCAGGCGCGGGCTTTGCGCTGTCGGCTGTGGGCTACCGGGGGGCTGCGTTATGGCTGGGCCCGGGCGTGGAACCGTGGCTGGCTGGCGCGTGGGGCGTTCTCTGGGCGCAGGCACTGCAAACGCTGATGCTGGGCGGCTGGATCGCCCTGCGCACGCCCGAAGTGATGCGCGCCGTCGCGCGGGCCTGGCGCATCTCGCTGTGGGCCGGTGCCATGGGCGCCACTGCATCCATTGCCTGGTTCACCGGCTTTGCGATGACCACGGCCGCGCAAGTACGCACGCTGGGCCTGGTGGAGGTGCTGTTCAGCTATGTGGTGTCGCGGCGGCTCTTGCAGGAAAAGCTGGGCAAGGCCGAGCAATGGGGCCTGGCGCTGATCGCCGTGAGCCTGGTACTGGTCTGCAGCCAGCTGTGAGGGGCACGGTCCCCCGTCAGCGCGAGCCACGGGATGATGGAATGAATGTCTCTGCCTCAGTGGCCGGGCGCCAAGGCGCGCTGGCCGGATTCGCGCATGGAAGCAAACGGTGTCAGGTCTCATCTCCAGCCGCCAGCGCCTGCTGCGCGAGTTCTTCTTCCGTAAGCGGGAGAAGATGTGTGGTGTCATTCAAGGCCTGCAGCAGCTCGTCCGAAGGTTCTTCACCGTTGACCAACACGTCTTCAAGGCATTGATGTACCTGCCCATCAGCAGGCGAAGGCGCCTCGCCCGCATGGATCAGCGCCGGGTTGGGATGCGCCTCGGGCAAGGCGGCCATCACCAGCAGGCTTTTTTCCTCAACCAGGGCTGCGAAGATTCCATGTCCGGGAATGTTGCTGTTACTCATGGCGGGCTCCTTGGAATGTGGCTCCATCATGCTCCGTGCACGCCAGGGCGGCAACTGATTGCTCAAGTGAAGGCGACGCGTTCGAGCGGCTTGCAAGCCGCGCGGTAAAAAACAGGCTTTGATGCAGGCCACGCATACGGCCCGATCGAGATGGCGGATTTCACCCGCGCAACGCCACGGCCTCACGCGCCAGCGCCGTGATCCGGTACCAGTCGCCCTGCGCCATTGCATCAGCCGGCACCAGCCATGAACCCCCCACGCACTGCACATTGGACAACGCCAGAAACTCTTTGGCGTTCTGCGGCGTGACGCCGCCCGTGGGACAGAACTTCACATCACCAAACGGCCCCTGCCAGGCTTTGAGCATGGCGATGCCCCCGGCCTGCATGGCGGGGAAGAACTTGAGTTCGGTGAAGCCGTCTTCCTGCGCCATCATGATCTCGCTGCCAGTGGCCACACCGGGCAGGAGCGCCAGGCCCAGGTCGTGGCAGGCCTTGCCGACGCTGCGCGTGTAGCCGGGGCTCACCACGAAGCGGGCGCCAGCCATGGCGCAGGCCTGAGCGTCGGCAGCGCTGCGCACGGTGCCCGCGCCGATGATGGCGCCGGGCACGTCGCGCGCTATGGCTTCCATGCAGGCCAGGGCCTGAGGTGTGCGCAGCGTCACTTCCAGCATGCGGATGCCGCCAGCCACCAGCGCGCGGGCCAGCGGCACGGCGTGGGCGACGTCATGCAGCACGATCACCGGGATCACCGGCGCGTCCTGCATGACCTGCAGCGCGGTCAGCGGCGGCTGCATTGTTGCTTCTTCATCTACAGCCATGTGCCCGCTCCTTCTTCAGCATGCATCGCATTGCGCCGCATGCCGGCGAACAGCTCGCGCCCCAGGCCCAGGCCGTTGGCATCGCGTTGTGATTCTGGCATGGGCAGCAGCTCGCGAGCCTCCCATTCACCGGCAGGCACCAGCGCGGCCAGCGTGCCGGCGTGGGCGTCAACGCGAACCACGTCGCCATCGCGCAGTTTCGCCAGCGGGCCTCCTGCTGCAGCTTCTGGCGATACGTGGATCGCGGCGGGCACCCTGCCGGACGCACCACTCATGCGGCCGTCCGTCACCAGCGCCACCTTGAAGCCCTTGCCCTGCAGCACCGCCAGCGGCGGCGTTAGCTTGTGCAGCTCGGGCATGCCATTGGCCTGCGGTCCCTGCCAGCGCACCACGCACACTACGTCGCGGTCAAGCTCGCCGGCCTGGAAGGCGGCGTGCAAATCATCTTGCGTGTCAAACACGCGGGCTGGGGCTTCGACGATGTGGCGGTCATCCGGTATTGACGACACCTTGATCACGCTGCGGCCGAGGTTGCCTTGCAACAATTGCAATCCACCTGTGGGGCTGAAGGGCTGCGAGGCCGGGCGCACGATGGACAGGTCTTTTGACTCGCCCGTGTCATGCCAGACCAGCGGCGCACCCGCACTGGCGCCGGGCTCCGCCAGCGCCGGCTGGCGCGTGTACTCGCGCAGGCCGCCCTCGCGCACCGTCAGCACGTCTTCATGCATGAGGCCCGCGTCCAACAGCTCGCGGATCACCAGGCCCGGGCCGCCTGCTGCCTGGAATTCATTCACATCGGCCTTGCCGTTGGGGTAGACATGCGAGAGTGTCGGCACGATGGCCGACACATCGGCAAAGTCGTTCCAGTCGATGAGGATGCCCGCGCTGCGCGCCACGGCCACCCAGTGGATCAGGTGGTTGGTGGAGCCGCCCGTGGCCATCAGCGCGACGATGGCGTTGACGATGGCACGCTCATCGACGATGCGCCCGATCGGAGCGAATCTCCTGGCTTTGACAATGCCCAGCACCGTGCGCGTGGCCTC
>JACMQX010000251.1 GCA_014376765.1 Ramlibacter sp.
ATTTGGTGTCAATGGCCGCCGCAATAACGCCGATGAAGGCGTCCAGCAGATGCTTCAGCTCATCGATCAGCAACCGGTTGTCGATCGATACCGCCGCCTGCGAGGCAAGGGCGCTCACCATCGGCACGATGGAGTCGTCAACTGCAGCACGCCAATAACTACGCCGCCATGGTTCTTGAGCGGCACCGTGAGGAACGACTGCGAGCGGTAGCCCAGCCGGTGGTCAAACTCGCGCGTACCGGAAAAATCCAGTTGCCGGCGTCGGCATTGGTGAAGGTTTTTGCTTCAATCAGAATCCTCTCACGCAAGCGTGGGGGGTCAGGTTCTGCTGACAGTGCAATGCCGATCCCGATCAGTTCGAGGTAGGCGTCCGACGGGCTCTGATGGAGGTCCATGGTGTTTTCCGACTATCGCGCCAGCTTTCAACGAGGGGGTGTAGGCCTTGGCCCGCAGAAGATGTGGCACTGGGCCGCTGCGCTAGGCCAGCCACATCCATAGCCCTACGCACACCCCTGTCCACATCAACACGATCACCACCGCCCCCATCCAGCTCACCGGCCGGGCATGCCGGGACGTTGCCCATTCGTCTGCCTGTCTCCTGCAATCCGCTAGTACGACTGGCGGCAGCAGGCGTATCGCCAACCAGATCAGCCCCGGCAGCAGCAGCACATCGTCCAGGTACCCCAGCACCGGTATGAAGTCGGGTATGAGGTCTATCGGGCTGAGCGCATAAGCCACCACGAATATTCCCAAAGCCCTTGCATGCCAGGGCGTCAGCGGGTGCCTGCCGGCAAACCAAAGGGTGATGCCGTCGCGCTTGAGTTGGCTTGCCCACGCCTTGAGGGTGTCCATTACGGTCATAGTTGGCAGTACCGAAAGCGATTTTGAAAGTTGCGTCTTATGACATAGCGCGGTACCGAACAGACAGGCACGATCCGTACGATCATGCTAGCGATAACAAAGAGAAAGTTTGCGGTGGAAAATATTTCGTCACCTACGGCTTTTGCCAGTGCTGCGCCACCAGACGCGCACAAGCCCGAACAGTTCCAGGAGTTCCGCACTCTGGACGGGGTGTGGGTGGTGCAGGATGTGGTGATTGACCTCATGGAGCCAGACTTTTTCATGGTGCAACTCACCAGGGTCGAGGACTTCAGCAGCCAGTGGGCTGAGGCCCAGGAAATCTACTCTGCCGACTGGGAGCAGTGGCTTGCCGATAACGCTGCTCATTGCACCTCCCCCCTCAGGATTACAACCAGGCCGGCGTGAGCGGTCCAAGTCGGGTTACCCGACCTTTTTGATGGCGTCATCAATCAGGCGGCTCAGGCTCTTGAGGCTGTTGTCCAGCACGGCGCCTGTCGCCCCTTCCAGCCCGACGCGACCTGTGCGCAGCGCCGTGACGGCCGCTTTGGCCGAGTCGGCGTAGTGGTACATCGCTGCCAAGGTATCCAGCCGGGAAGCGTCTTTGTCGGCGTCGCTGGGTTCCTGCCGTCGCTCGGGGCTGGTGTAGGCCACAACCGCTTGGGCAATCGCCTCGTCCAGGCAGCGGTTCAGGGTGCGAAACTCCGCAACTTTCATGTCGGCTTCAAGGTCCATCGCCAAGGTGGTGATCGCCTGGCACATGCCGCCGTAGTTGCGCACCACTTCGTCAATCGTGAAGCCCAGCCTGCGCAGTTCTCGCCCATGGCTGGCCGCTGAGCGCGCCACTTCTGCCGTGGGCACCGTCGCGGGCCTTGCAGCGGCGGCTTTCTCTGCTTCGTCAGCGCTGTCGGCATAGTCTGGCGCCACGCCTGCAAGCTCTTCAAGCCGAAGGATGTCCGCCACCTGGTCCAGGAAGATGGAGATCCGTCCGTATGAATCGCTTTGCAGCTCGTTGCGTGCACCTTGCAAGGCAGACATTGCCACGCTTTTTTCGATAAGCGCGTCGCGGTGGGTGGCAAGGAATTCATGGAGCACCGTTGCACGGTAGGATATTGCAGCGCGCCCCGTCTGTTCGGTGTGCGACATAGCAGCTGGAAAGCCGCCTGCTAGAACGCCGTGTCAGGCCTCTTTGGCGTAAGACTTCAGGTCCCGCGCAATCGCCTTGATCACCGGCTTCCATTCGCCGGCTTTTTCCTGCCGGTACAGGCTCACGTCCTGGTACCAGTAGCTGGTGGTGTCGCTCTCGCCCCAGCGCCAGTCGGCGTCCCAGCACAGGGGCATCCAGACTTTGAGGCCCAGCGCCCCCGCCAGGTGCGCCAGCGAGGTGTCGATGGTGATGATCAGGTCCAGGTTCATCATCAGCGCCGCGGTTTCGGCCAGGTCGATCAGGTCTTCGCTGAAGTCGATCAGGTCCAGCGCATTGAGGCTGCCCGCCTGCGAACCGTGCACGTTATTGGCCAGGCTCACCAGCTGGATGCCCTTCATGCCGGGTGCAGACGATGCCAGCGGCTCCAGTTCATGCAGCGGCACGCTCTTGCGCAGCGCGCGGCGCGATGCGTCGTAATGAAAGGCGGCCGGGTTGGCGCCCCACATCACGCCTATCTTTTTCTTGCCGGCGATGTTGGGGATGCTGCCGACCTTCTGCTTCCACTCTGCCAGCAGCGCCTCGTCCACTTTGATGTAGGTGCGCGGCGTGCCAAAGCTTTCCAGCGTCGGGCGCAGCAGGTGGGCCAGGCGGCCGATGGCAATCTGGTAGTCAAACTGGTAGTCCTTGTACCAGGCCGGCAGGCCCGGCTGGTCCCAGCCCGGCGGCAGGGCGCCCCAGTACGGGTAGACGTGCACCTTGGCCGGCAGGCTGGCCTGCCACAGGCGAACCATCTCGGGCGCTGCCACCAGCACCACACGCTCTGCGTCCTGGATGGCTTCTTCGATGATGCTGCCGAACATGATCTCGTCGCCCAGGCCCTGCTCGCGGTGGATCAGCAAGGTTTTGCCTTTGAGCGATTCGCCCTTCCACAGCGGCTGCGTGTGCGGGAAGTGGTAGACGCTGTTGAACTTGGAGCATTCAGCGCGCCACTCGTAGCTGGCCCAGCCTTCCTCAAAGCGTTTTTTAAGCAGCAGGTAGTGCGCGTACTCCCAGTGAACAACGGCCGGTTCCTTGGGGTCGTTAAGCGCTTCCACAAAGTACTTGTCGGCCAGCTCGTACTGCTTCAGGCCAAAGTAGGTGAGGGCGAGTTTGAGCGGCAGGCCCTTTGCATCGGGCTCCAGGCGCTGCAGGCGTTCCAGGTGTTCGCGTGCGGCTTCAAGCTGGTCATGGCGGCGCAGCAGGTCGCCGTAGTTGGACAGGGCCGCGTTGTGCTCGGGCGAGATGCGCAGCGCCTGGTGGTAGCTGCGCATGGCCTGCGGAAAGCGGTTGAGCTCGTGGTGGATCACGCCCAGGTTGTAGTGAAACTGCGCCATGTGCGGCGCCAGTTTCACCGCCCGCTCAAAGAAGGGCAGCGATAGGGCGCGCTCCTCGCGTGCGGCGTAGATCGCGCCCAGCAGCTCCAGGCTGTCGGCATGGTCCGGGTCCTGCAGCAGCGCCTGGCGGGCCTGCGCTTCAGCGTCGGGGGACTTTTGCGCCTGGAAGGAAGCAAGGGCCTGCTGGTAAAACTCGGCTGCTTTGGCGGGGTTGGGCTTGTTGTCGTTCATGTGGGTGATTCTATTTGTGTCATTGCGCGACAATAGTGCCATGGGCTCCCGGCGATCCTTCCTCCACCATCTGGCTTTTGCCAGCGGCGCGGCGGCGCTCCTCCCCGTAAGGGCCGAGCAGGCATTCGAAGCCAGGCGATGGCCAGCAGGCCTTGCTGCCCCGGCTCTGGAGGCGCAGGACCTGGACGGTAAAACCTGGCGCCTGGGCGCCTTGCGGGGCCGCGCCGTCGTGCTTAATTTCTGGGCCAGCTGGTGCGAGCCCTGCCGCGCCGAGATGCCCACCTTGCAGCAGTTGGCCGAGGTCTACGGCCCTGACAAGCTCACGGTCCTCACGGTCAATTACAAAGAGAATGCGGCCAAAGCGTCGCAGTTTGTGCGCACCACAGGCATGACGCTTCCGGTTCTGCTCGACCCTGTGGGCGACCTCACCCGGGCGTGGGAGGTGCGGACCTTTCCCAGCACCATCCTCATTGCTGCCGATGGCAAGCCGCGCCTGCGCCTGCGGGGTGAGGTGGACTGGTCCGGGGATGAAGCTGAAAAGATGATCGCGGGGCTTTTGAAGAGGGTTTGAGGGCGGGCGCCTGCCCCCCCCGCAGCGATAATCAGGTTGCTGTCCGCCCTGCGGGCAGCACGACCATCTCGGGGCACCTTGTGTTTGCGCCGACACGTCATTTCCACCCACATCCGGAGTTCTCTTCATGACCACCGCACGCCGCGCATTCCTGCAGCACACCGCTGCCGCCAGCCTCATGGCTGCTCTCCCCTCAGTCCGCGCTCAATCGTCTGCCACACCTGGCGCGCTGCCAGCGCCCGCAGCAGAACGCCAATTCAACCCGCAACCCGGCGCCTGGCGCACCTTTGAGGTCACAACGCGGGTCGACATCCTCAAGCCCCAGGGCGCCACCCAGGTCTGGCTGCCGGTGCCCTCGGTCAACACCGACTGGCAACACTCGCTGGAAAGCAGCTTCTCCAGCAATGGCACTGCCCGCATGACGGTAGACGGCGCGGAGGGCGCGCGGATGCTGCACGCGCAATTTGCGCCCGGCCTGGCCGCCCCGTTTGTTGAAATCATGAGCCGCGTGCAAACCCGCAACCGCGCCGCCGACTGGACGCAAAAAGTCGCCGCGCATGATGACGCCGACACGCTGAAGTACTGGACACGCCCCACCACGCTGGTGCCCCTTGAGGGCATCGTGTTCAAAACCGCGCGAGAGGCCACGCGCGGCGCGAGCACCGATGAAGAAAAAGTCCGCAAGCTCTACGACTGGGTCGTCACCAACACCTACCGCGAACCCAAGGTGCGCGGCTGTGGTGAGGGCGACATCAGGACCATGCTGGAAACCGGCAACCTGGGCGGCAAGTGTGCCGATCTGAATGCGATTTTTGTGGGCCTCTGCCGCTCGGTGGGCATCCCGGCGCGTGACGTGTATGGCCTGCGCGTGGTGCCTTCGGCCTTCAACTACAAAGAGCTGTCGGGCAACCCCGCCAGCCTGAAGGGCGCGCAGCACTGCCGCTCTGAAGTTTTTCTCAAGGCCCGTGGTTGGGTGGCCATGGACCCGGCCGATGTGGCAAAGGTCATGCGCCTGGAAACACCGGAGTGGATCAAGACAACCCGCAACCCGGTCGTGGCTCCGGTGAACAAGGCGCTGTTTGGCGGGTGGGAGGGCAACTGGGTGGCCTGGAACACCGCTGCAGATGTGGCCCTGCCGGGCAGCAAGGGCCCCAAGCTGGGC
>JACMQX010000252.1 GCA_014376765.1 Ramlibacter sp.
ACGACAGCGGGGTTTCCGTTTTCATCAGTGCCGGCGATGGTGGAATTGGAGGAGATGCCTGCAATACCCTGCGCCGTCGCGCCAACGAGCACCGTGCCGCCCTTGATGGTGCCGCCGATGTCAACCTGCACATCGGCCTTGGTCACGTTGAGCACTTGTGCCACCGCATTCCACAGCGGATCAGCCCGCTCGAAGGCGACCAGGTTCACCGCGCCGCCAATGTCACTTTTCGAAGCGCTGCCATGCGCGTAAAGACCCGCGCCGGTGCCAATGCTGATGCCCGTGCCGTTGATCGTGATGGAGCCGGAATTGCCCGAGGATGACGTTCCTGTAGATGCAACCGCGTCGGCAATCCCCTTGCGGGTGTTGATGAGTGCGCCACTCGTCATTGACACGCTGTCAGATGCTTTCAGCGTAACGGACCCGCCGCTGGTGGAGATGGAGCCGTTGCCCATATCGATCCCGCCGGCGGTGGCCGTGAGGGACACATTGCCACCCGTCGTGCTGATGCGGGAGTTGGCGTTGAACACGATGGAGCCGCCAGTGAAAGAAACTGTTTTGCCAGCCCCCTGGGTAGTGAAGGCGGCGTTGACGGAGCTGAGCGTGCCGTTGGTGTTGCCACCAAAACGCAGGCGGTTGGTGGTGACAACGTTGATAGCCGTGCTGGAAGAATCCAGTGATGACCAGAGCATCACCGAACTGCAGTTCGGGCCCGAAGCATCAACGATGCAGGTCTCGAACTGATCCATCGTCAGGCTGCCGATGGCTCCGCGCGGTGCCGATGTATCGACCACACCGGCAAACATCTGCCCGGTCTGGCCGGAGATCCGCACCGTTCCGCCGTTGCCACTGCCTGAAACAGCGCCGCCGCGCGCTGTGGCAGCCCCTGAGAAGATGTTGAGCGTCGAGCCCCAGATGTCGATCGTGCCGCCGTTTCCACTGCTCAAAGCATCCGCCTTCAGCACGGCAGATTGCCTGACGACTACCGCGCCAGCCTTGTCAGTGTTGCTCCAGCCGATGCGGACCGCGCCGCCACCCGTTTTGCCGCTTGCGTCAATGGTGTTGCTGACGTTGATGGAGCTGCCGCCCAGGATGATTTCGCCGCCCGTGGTGCTGCCTGTCGCGCTGGCGATACCGTGGAACTGGTTGAAGTTGTTGCCCCAGACGGTGATAGCGCCGCCAGTGCCCGCGCCGGTGGTGCCGGTCGCATTGGCAAGCAGCTGGACACTGTCGGCCACCTGGACATAGTCGTTGGTAATGCCCCGCCTGCCAACGAACATGGTGCCGCCTGCATCGATGCCGCTCACATCGAAAATCGTGTCTGCCACCTCCGTGCTGCCGACAATCATTGAAGGTGCGTCGACAGTGATCGTGCCACCAGTCTTGCCGGTTGCATCCACGGAACCGGTGACCGCCAGGCTGGTGCCCGCGCCGTACCGCAGCGTGCCACCAGAGGTGACGCCCGCAACCGTCGCCGCACCGTCCAGTTGCGCAGCGCCGGAGGCGTACACATTGATGGAGCCGCCGGTCGTCGCCGTTGTACCTGCGGCACTGGTCGCATTGGCCAGGATCGACGAGTTGAAGCCCGTCGTGACCGTTGAGCCCTGCACGCTGACGCTGCCACCTTTAATGCCGCTGACGTCCAGCACGCCCGCAACCGTCAGAGCGCCGCCCACGATCAGGATGGTGCCGCCCTGGTCAACAAAGTCTGTCGCCTGCGCCAGGCCGTTGGTATTGACAGCCGCGACGAACGTGGCCTGGTGACGCGCGTCAGCATTGGCCTGCACGGTGCCATTGATCTGAATCTGGTCTGCGTAAATCGCGGCCGAGGTCAGCGCGTTGATGCGCCCGTCGATCCGGATCAGACTGCCCGGGTTGATGGGGGCTGTTCCCGCCAGCAGTTGAGACACGCTGTTCGCGTCTGCTGTGAAGTTTGCGGGGCTTGCCGACGTGATCACGCCGTTCATGAACGCTGCCGTCGGTGCAATCGCGGTGAGGCTACCCACGTTGAGTACCCCGGTACTGCCAACCACCATGCCGAACGGATCAGCAAACACGATGTGCCCGCCAATCTTGTTGTTCAGGATGCCGTTGAGCGTGCCGTCAATCTGGATCGCCGAGCCATAGACCAGGTTGATCAGGTGGGTGGTGCCGTTGGGCAGCATCAGGTTGACTGTCGAGGTCTGACCGACCTTGAAGGACGAGAAGGCATTGAACGCGTTCAGTCCCTGGACCGACGTGGTCGTGACATTCAGCGTGTTGCCGTTGGTCGCGACCGTTGTGTTGGTTTTGTTGTTGGGGGTGAGGTCCGTGACTGTCTGGGCCTGCACCTGGATGGCAAGGCTGCCGCCGGCTGCCGCTGACAGGAATGCAATGGTTGGCTTGATGCTGGCACTGACTCGCCGCCAAAGCCGTCGTGGTTCAGTAGCGACTGCACTTGACCCCCGCTTTTGCCGGGCAGCTGCCCAACGGTTGAAAAGGATACGAACGGCTGATTGAGCTTGACGGGAAAATGGCATGAAAACCTCCATTCCCGAGTGTAACGACGGCTCACAGTTTGTAAACCAGTTGTTACACCCCCTACACCTTAAGAGTTCTTAAGGGCGATTCGTCAAAATGGCTCAAGACCCGGCCTAAGGTCAATACGTTACGTTGCCTGCGAGGCGTCGCAATGAACGAAAGATGTAGTCCAGCCCTTCAGGCTTCAGGTCTTGGCGGATTTGAAATCGTGGACGCGGGGCGAATTGCTGAATCCGAATGATGATCAGACAGGTCCGCCAGTTTCTGCACATTCCCGAGAGATGCCAGGTGAAAGTGGATCCAGGCCATGTAGCCCTTGTCGGTCAGCATCTTGGTGGTCTGGGCATCGAGCTTGCGCAGCGCCTCTTCATCGACGAGCCAGAATTTATCCAGCGAACTCGTTCCGCGTGGCCCCTTGACGTTGATCATGCGGGGAGCGAGCAAACCCAATTCGTGCAGGCATGTTGCAAACTCACGGGACTCTTCCATGCCGCGGTGAAAACGCATAAGAAACACAGCGATGTCGTCCATGCGCTGGGTGTTCTGGCCATCATCAGTCAACAGGCGCTCGCCGGTGGTGGCGTGGCCGGCCAAATCAAGCCAGAGGCAGGCTTCATCAACGGCAATCTGCATGTCGCCACCGTCTTGCGCCTCAACCAGCACGAACGGATAGCGGCGCACAAACGCAGGGAGGTAGGCACCCGGCAGCCACGTGCCATCAGCCTGGACGAAAAGGTTGCTGTCCGTCTGCAGCCCCAAGAGCGCTGCCAGCGTAAACGCGCCACCCTTGTTGCCGACAAAGACGATGGGGAAGTCGCGCATGGCTTCAACGCACTCTTCTGCGGCGAGCAGGAATGAATTGGAGCTTGCAGCAAACTTGAGGCCCGCTGGCGTGCCAAGGCGCGCGCTGCGGTGCGCATCCCGATTAAGCAGCACGGGCCGCTCATACAAAATCATTGCATTCGAACTCTGACCGGCCATGGCTGTACTCACGTCACTGTTGGGGAGCGGGTGCTGTCTTGAACAGCGCTGCTACTTTGCGCTTGGGTTTGATGTTTGCCGAGATGCCGCGTGGCTGGCTTTTTGCTGCCTCCCACGCAGGCGCGGCCTCTGTCGCTGGCGCTTCGTAGGGTTTCTCGAAGAATGGGTCGCGCGGGGCGGCCGGCAGGCGGTGATAGTCGCGCTGTGGGCGCGGCGTGCGCGAGGCCCGCTCTTCGTAGCTTTCGCGGCGCTCACGCGATGCTTCGTTTCGCTGTTCAAATGGCGCCCGTACACCTGAATCGAGCGACGAATCGGCATCCTGCTCACGCGGGGCGTCCAGCACCTCACGCGGGTCATCGCCGCTGCCATCGGGTGTGTACATGCGCCGCCCGGTGTTGATCCGGCCACGGGGCTGGTCTTCCTCGTACTCCATCGGCTCGATCTCGATTTTGGTCTTGATCAGCTTTTCAATGTCGGCCACCAGGCGCGCATCGCTGCTGGCGACAAATGTCACCGCCAGGCCTGAGGCGCCGGCGCGGCCGGTGCGGCCGATGCGGTGGATGTAGTCTTCGGCGTTGAAGGGCACGTCGAAATTGAAGACCGCCGGCACGTCCTTGATGTCCAGGCCGCGAGCCGCCACGTCGGTGGCCACCAGCAAGTCAACCTCGCCTTTTTTGAACGAGTCCAGTGCCTTCAGACGCTCATCCTGGCTCTTGTCGCCGTGCAGCGCGGTGGTTTTGAGACCTTCACGCTCCAGTGAGCGGGCCAGGCGCGCGCAACCGAGCTTGCTGTTGACGAAGACAAAGGCCTGCTTCAAGCCGCGCTGGCGCAGCATCTGGTGCAGGGCACGTCGCTTGTCATCGGCGCCCACGCTGTAGAAATGCTGCTCGACGGTGGAGGCCGTGGCGTTGGAGCGCGCCACTTCAATCGTCACCGGGTCCTGCAGGTAACTGCTGGCCAGGCGCTTGATCTCGGGCGAGAAGGTGGCCGAGAACAACAGCGTGATGCGCTGCTTGGGCAGGTAGCTCAGGATGCGTTGCAGGTCAGGCAGAAAGCCGATGTCCAGCATGCGGTCGGCTTCGTCGAGCACCACGTACTCCACCTGGTTGAGCACCGCGGTTTTGGCTTCAATATGGTCCAGCAGGCGGCCAGGTGTGGCGACCAGCACCTCGACACCTTTTTTGAGCTCCAGCGTCTGGGGTTTCATGTCCATGCCGCCAAACACCACCATGCTGCGCAGGTTGGTGTACTTGGCGTACAGCTTGACCTGCTGGGCTACCTGGTCGGCCAGTTCACGTGTGGGCAGCAGCACCAGGGCACGCACGGGGTGCCGGGCGGGCGAGGTGGAAGCGTTCTCGTGCTTCATCATGCGCTGCAGCAGGGGCAGCGAGAAAGCAGCCGTCTTGCCGGTACCGGTTTGTGCTGCGCCCATGACGTCGCGGCCTTGCAGCACGATGGGGATCGCCTGCTCCTGGATGGGGGTCATGGTTTCGTAGCCCATTTCGGCTACGGCGCGGGCCAGCGGCTCGGCCAGCGATAAGTTGGAAAAAGATGAGGTCATGTAGTGCGGCATTGTCGCATCCCCGAAAAACCCTGGCACCTGACCCCGGCTGGACAGGCTACTCCCGTGAATGTCCGGCGGCCAGGGCCTCAAGGTCCTGACGGACTCTTGCAAACACACTTTCCCAATCATCCAGGCGCGGCTGCCGGTAAAGCTTGACACCCGGATACCAGGGGCTGTCGTCGCGCGACATCAGCCAGCGCCAGTCGGGCGTGTAAGGCTGCAGGATCCAGGTGGGCTTGCCCATGGCGCCTGCCAGATGCGGCACGCTGGTGCAGGTGCTCACCACCAGGTCCACGCAGTCAATGAGCGCGGCAGTGTCGGTGAAGTCGGTAATCGCGTCGCCCAGGAAACGAATGTCAGGCCGGGTGGCCAACGCGGCCCGGTCGCCAGGCTTGAGTTCCTTTTGCAGGCAGACGATGTCTACTCCGCCAACTGGCAGCGCGCGCAGAAAGTCCGACAGCGCAACACTGCGCAGGAGGTCTCCATCGAAGTCTGAAGTGCTGCTCCAGACAACACCAATGCGTGGCCCGGTCCTTGCCCCCAGCGCTGGGGCCCACTCCTGGCGCTTGTCTGCCGTGCTTTGCAGGTAATGCGGGGGCGAGGGTATCGAATCAAGCCGTGTGCGCAGCAACAGCGGCAAGCTCATCAGCGCGCAGTGGCAATCGAATTGCGGTAGCGGA
>JACMQX010000253.1 GCA_014376765.1 Ramlibacter sp.
GCCATGAGCGTGGAAGAGTGCGCGGGCCTGATCATCAACGGCATGGAAAAGCGCCAGCGTGATGTGGTCATGAGCGCGCGCGGCAAGATGGGCCGATTCCTCAAGCTGCTGGCGCCCGGCCTGGTCGAAAAAATGGCGCTGTCTGCGCTCAAGGACGACGTGAGACCCAAGGCATGACAGCGCCCGAGCCGCACGCATCACTGGCCGCTTCGGCCTGGGTGCAACGCTGGTCGCAACTTGTGGCGCAGCATGGCACGGTGCTTGATGTGGCCTGCGGCGCGGGCCGGCATCTGCGCTGGTTTGCATCGCGCGGGCATGTGGTCACGGGGGTGGACCGTTCGGCAGAGGCCATTGCGGCTGCCACCGGTTTGGGTGAGGCCGTGCTGGCCGATATTGAAAACGGGCCCTGGCCTTTTGAAGGCCGACAGTTCGACGCGGTGGTCGTCACCAACTACCTGTGGCGGCCCTTGATGCCGGTGCTCCTGGCCAGCCTGGCCGAGGGCGGCGTCCTGATTTACGAGACCTTTGCAGCTGGCAACGAAACTGTGGGCAAGCCCTCGCGGCCGGACTTTTTGCTCCAGCCCGGCGAGTTGCTGGCGGCTTGTGCGGGCCTGCGCGTGGTGGCGTATGAAGACGGCTTCCTGGAGCCGCCCGCCCGCTTTGTGCAGCGCATCGCGGCAGTCGCCGCGGGGCCTGGGGAACCTCAGAGCCGATACCTGCTCTGAGTAGAATGCCTATTTACCGTTTATTACCGCGGACATGACACCAATCACTGGCAGTATCGTCGCCCTGGCCACCCCCATGCATGAGGACGGCAGCGTGGATTACCCGACGTTGCGCAAGCTCATCGACTGGCATATTGCTGAAGGCACAGACTGCCTCGGCGTGGTGGGCACGACCGGCGAGTCGCCCACGGTCAATGTGCAGGAACACTGCGAAATCATCCGCGTGTCGGTCGAACAGGCCAAGGGCCGGGTACCCGTCATGGCCGGCTGCGGCGCCAACTCGACCAAAGAGGCGATCGAGCTCACCCAGTTTGCCAAGAGCGTCGGCGCTGACTGCCAGTTGCAGGTTGTGCCCTACTACAACAAGCCCACGCAGGAAGGCCAGTATCGCCACTTCAAGGCCATTGCCGAGGCGGTGGACCTGCCCATGGTGCTGTACAACGTGCCCGGCCGCACCGTGGCCGATATGGCACACGACACCGTGATCCGGCTGGCGGGAGTGCCCGGCATCGTCGGCATCAAGGAAGCGACCGGCAACATCGAACGCGCGCAATGGCTGATCAAGGAAGCGCCCAAGGGCTTTGCCATTTATTCCGGCGACGACCCGACCGCCGTGGCCCTCATGCTCTGCGGCGGCCAGGGCAACGTCAGCGTGACGGCCAACATCGCGCCGCGCATGATGCATGAGCTGTGCGTGGCCGCCATGGCGGGTGACGCGCGCCGCGCCATGGAGTTGCAGTTCCAGCTCATGCCGCTGCACCGCCACCTGTTTGTTGAAGCCAACCCCATCCCCCTCAAATGGGCGATGGCGCGGCTGGGCCTGTGCGGCGAAACCCTTCGCCTGCCGATGACGCCTCTTACCGCTTCCAGCCAGCCCGTTGTCGAGGCTGCCTTGCGCGCCACGGGCTTACTTTGACCGATTGATGACTAGAGGAATCCACAACGTGAACCCAATTTCAACCCATGGCGCCGGGACCGGCCTCAAGCTGGGCGCGCTGGCGCTTGCCATGCTGCTTGCCTCCTGCTCGGTGCTCGAGGGCGACAAGGTGGACTACAAGAGCTCCGGCAAGGCGCCCTCGCTTGAAGTGCCGCCTGACCTCACGCAACTGTCGCGCGAAACCCGCTATGTGGTGCCCGGCAGCACGGTGTCTGCCAACAGCTACCAGGTCGGCCAGGCCGCCAATCCGGGCGTGCCGATTGCTGCGTCGGCTGTGGGCGATGTGCGCATCGAGCGTTCAGGCTCGCAGCGCTGGCTGGTGGTCAACCGCCCGGCCGACCAGCTGTGGAGCCCGGTGCGCGACTTCTGGCAGGAGAGCGGCTTTTTGCTGGCGCTGGACCAGTCCAACCTCGGCATCATGGAAACCGACTGGGCTGAAAACCGCGCCAAGCTGCCGCAGGATTTCATCCGCAACACCATCGGCAAGCTGATTGACTCGGTTTATTCCACCGGTGAGCGCGACAAGTTCCGCACCCGCCTGGAGCGCAATGCCACAGGCGGCACCGAGATTTTCGTCAGCCACCGCGGCATGATCGAGGTCTACAACAGCAACAACAAGGAATCGACCGCGTGGCAGCCCCGCCCGAGCGACCCTGAACTTGAAGCCGAATTTCTGCGCCGCCTGATGGTCAAACTGGGCGTGTCGCAAGCGCAGTCCCGGGTGGCAGCCGCCACGGCAGCGCCGCGCACAACGTCCCGCGTCTCCAGCGTCAACAACACGCCTGTGGTGCTGATCGATGAAGGCTTTGACCGCGCCTGGCGCCGGGTTGGCCTGACGCTGGACCGCACTGGCTTCACCGTGGAAGACCGCGACCGCAGCCAGGGCACCTACTTTGTGCGCTACGTGGAGCCCGATGCCAACAAGAAGGATCCTGGCTTTTTTGGCAAGATTTTTGGTGGTGGTGCAGCAGCAGTGGCACCCCTCAAATACCGCATCACGGTGCGCAGCCAGGGTGAGCAGACGACCGTGTCGGTGCTCAATGCCACCGGCGCACCTGAAAGCTCGGCCTCCGCACAGCGGATCGTTCAGGTCATTGCAGAAGACCTCAGGTAAGGTGGGCCGGCCATGCTGAGGTTCAAAAGCCTCGGCAGCGGCAGCGCCGGCAATGCCACCGTGGTGGAGGCCGGCAGCGGCGTGGTGGTCACTCGGCTGCTTGTGGACTGCGGTCTGGGCATCCGTCAACTTGAAACGAGGCTGGCTGCGGCAGGCCTGCAAACCAGCGACATCGATGCCATCTTCATCACACACGAACACAGCGACCACATCGGCAGCGCCCGAACGGTGGCGCTCAAGCACAGGGTCCCGGTCTGGATGAGCGAAGGCACCTACGCCGGCATAGGCGCGCCCGATCTGGACGGGCTGTTACGCGTCGCCCAGGACGGCATTGCCATCGACCTGGGTGCCCTGCAGGTCATGCCCTTCACCGTGCCGCATGATGCACGCGAGCCTTTGCAAATGACATGCACCGACGGGGACCGTCGCCTCGGGGTATTGACCGACCTGGGGCATGCGACCAACCATGTCATGAGCCACCTGGCCGGATGCCACGCGCTGGTGCTCGAATGCAACCATGATGCGGACCTGCTGGCTGGGGGCGGCTACCCCTGGTTCCTCAAGCAACGGGTGGCTGGTCTGCATGGCCATCTGGAGAACTCCGCTGCTGCAGCGATTGCACAGCTGTTGAACCACCCTGCCCTCAACCATGTGGTGGCAGCTCACCTGAGCGAAAACAACAACCGGCCTGATCTGGCGCGCGCCGCGCTTGCGGGCGTATTGGGCCGGAATGCGGATGAGATCTGCGTGGCTTTCCAGAAAGACGGAACCGCCTGGCTCAATGCCTGAGGCCCGGCCCGTAGAGGGCGTTTGAAGTCGGCCGCGCCATAAAAAAAGCCGCTCAGTGAGCGGCTTTTGTGTACCAGCGAAACGCTGATTACTTGGCGGCAGCAGAAGCAGCCATCGCAGCGCCGGAAGCGGCCATCATGGCGCCGGAGGCAGCCATTTGGGCGCCGGAAGCGGCAGCCTGTGCGCCGGAAGCTGCTTCAGCAGCAGGCGTGGCAACAGGTGCGGGAGCGGGTGCGGCCATTGGGGCAGGAGCAGGAGCAGGTGCCGGCTCTTCTTTTTTACCGCAAGCGGCCAGAGCAGCAGCAGCAACCAGGGCGGCGAGTACGAGCGAGTTCTTCATTTTCAGGGTTCCTTAGTGGACAGACTTTAATTCTGGAAACGTCCCAGCGGCCGGAAAGGGTCGCTTTGACCGAGCATTTCGCATGCCGCGAGATGTACTCAGCCGCTGATTATAGGGACATTCCGTCAACTCTGACAAACCCTGACGGAGCATTTCACACATCAGGCGCCGCATCTGTGCGCCCGGGCACAGAGCCTTCTCACAATCCAAGTGTTGAAGCAGGAAAACCAGGCGAGCTCTTGCGCAGCCATTCGTCCAGGGACTCGCGCAGCAAGACACGCCGCTCGGCCTCGCCGCCGCATATGCCGGTGCTCCGCTCAAGGTCCAGCCTGCGCATGGACCAGGCAGGGCTCCAGATGGCGCTGGGCAATTCCAGCGCGTCGGCCGACGGGCAGCGCCAGCATTCAATCACATGCGCCCATGTGCGCCGCCAGGTGACAAAGCGGGCATGGCGGCGCAACAGCTCGTCATAATTTTTGGCCAGCATGATGAACTTGCGCCCCGACCCAGCCCAGGCCTGCAGCGACTCGGAGACCGCCCTTTCGCCCAGAGGCCAGTCTTCAAAGTTGGCGTCGCTCACCACGATCTCGCGCCAGCCGTCTTTGGCAGCCGTGGCAAAGGACGCGCGGACCAGGTTCTGGAACTCGGTGCGCCCGCTGAAACGCCCTGAGGGCAAGGGCGCATCGGCCCCACTCGCATCTGGCGTGTTGCGCGCGCGCTCCGTCGAATTGTCATTGCCGCTCTCAGTCACCATGCAACCACCCCGCTTCAAGCCAGCTGGACAAAAGTGAGCGGGCATCCTCGCTGGCTCCTGCAAGGTCCCGCGTGTCGAGCCGACGAGTGTCGGCCAGACGGCGCATCAGCGTGGCATCACGCCCGGCGGCGCGGTAGCTTTCGCCGTTGATGAAGACATGCCGTGCATCGTGCATCATCCGCGTGCGGCGGTCCAGCACAAGCGCCTGCCCGCCCCTCACTGCGGGAGCCGATTCAGGCGCATCGAACCACACATTCGGCTTGGGCTCGGTCAGGTATTCGCCCATGGCACGCGGCAGCATGTCGCGGTCGGCCAGTACGGCTTGCAAGGCCTGCGCGGCAAAGTCCACCAGGGCGGCGGGCACAGCGGCGGGCGACTCAACGGGCTGCTGAGCACCATCGCGATACAGGACCATGCCGGCGGCATCTTCAGCATCTTCGGCGATGCGTTGCAGCAGTTCGCGCGCCAGCTCGCCGCGCGCGGGGGCTCGAAACCCCACGGAGTAAGTCATGCACTCGCCCTGCGCGACACCGTCGTGCGCATAGCCGGGTGGCAAATAGAGCATGTCGCCGGGGCCAAGGATGAGCTCCTGCTCGGGTTCGAAGTTGGCCAGGATCTTGAGCGGCACGCCTTCCACGAGGCTCAGGTCCTGCTGCTTGCTGATCCGCCACCTGCGCTCGCCATGCGCCTGGAACAGAAACACGTCGTAGCTGTCCACATGCGGGCCTACGCCGCCGCCGTCTGTGGCGTAGCTGATCATCAGGTCGTCCAGCCGGGCATCCGGGACAAAGCGGAACTGCTGCAACATGGCGTGCAAACCGTCGTGATGCAGGTCCACGCCCTGGACGAGCAAGGTCCAGTTGGGCTGGCTGGCTGGCGGCAATGCACGGCGTTTGAACGGACCCTTGCGCATCGTCCACCCTTTGGCGGCATGAACAATCAGCCGCGACTCGACGCCTTCGTTGCCTGCAAGATCAAACAACGAGGCGCGGTCCAGAAGCGGCTTGAATCCGCTGATGGCCTGGCGAACCAGCAAAGGCTTTTTCTGCCAATGCCGTTTCATGAACTGGCGCGGAGTCAGCCCGGCAAGCAATGAGAGAGGTTGATCTGCATCCATGGGATTTCGCGCGTCCGGTTTTTTGGCAACATTGCTTTAACTGCGACAATTCTCCTATGGAAATCACTCAACAATGCGTCGTCGGTTTGACTTGGACGCTCAAGGACACACTGGGCGAAGTTCTGGACGTGCTGGAGGAGCCGGTCGAATTTCTCGTGGGCGGCTCTGACCTCTTTGTAAAAATCGAAGAGGCGCTTCAAGGGCATGAAGCAGGTGCGAATGTGGCTCTGCACCTGGAGCCGGAAGAGGCTTTTGGCGACTACAACGACCAACTGATTTTTCTCGAGCCGCGCGGGCTTTTCCCGCCGGAGCTGGATGAAGGCATGACGATAGAGGGTACTGCTTTGCCCGAGGGCGTCAACTCTGCGGCACGTCAGGCTGTGCTTTATACAGTGACAGAGATCTATCCCGAGCATGTCGTACTGGACGGGAACCATCCGCTTGCAGGCATCGCCCTGCGCCTGAGTTTGCGGGTCACCTTTGTACGCGAGGCAACCGAAGAAGAAATCGGTAGCGGCACGGCCGGGACGGGTTTCTTCAAGGTGCAGTTGCAGGCGCCGGACGGAGGCCTGCTTCACTGACTGGATTCAGCAGCGTTCGAGGGAACGCTGCCGCACTCACTCCTGTGTCACCCCTGTGAAGTGAGTGTGTCGGGTTTAACCGCGTGAAAGCACGCCGTTTTCAATGCGCACGCGGTCACCCGCGCGCAGGTCCACTGTATTGGTGACGTCGTAGCTGCGCATAACGCCGTTGTCCATGCGCACGGTGATGCGGTAGCTATCAACCGTCTGAGTGCCGGTCCGTTTGCCGATGGCATTGCCTGCCAATGCGCCGCCAACCACGCCTGCAGCCGTGGCCAGATCCCTGCCGCTGCCGCCGCCAACCTGATTGCCCAGCACGCCGCCGACGATGCCGCCGATCACTGCACCACCCAAAGAGTTCTGCGGCTGGGCTTGCGATTGCAAGACCTCAACACCCGTCACCCGGCCGTATTCCACATAGGCTTGCTGGCCCGAGTTGTAGGTGGACGATGGGTTGGACGATGGGTAATTGGACGACGGATACGCCGCATTGTTGTTGGAATAAGGCGCCGACGAGTAGGGCTGATTCATGGGCGTGGTCTCGCAAGCTGCAAGCGATGCGAGCAGAACAACGCCAGATGCGAGGGAAACAAGTTTGGTGATGTGCATGAAAAATCTCCTTGAAGTTATGCGGGGCACCACGCCCCGATGGCACGATTACATGCCTTACCGCAAATCGCGGCGATCAGGCCGCGCGCCATGCCACTGTGGGCCACAAGCACCAGCCCATGTAGGCGCCGGATGACAGGCGAGGCCACACTCAGGCCTGCGCCGTCCCGGGCCTAGGCCTTGCCGGTGGAGCCGTAACCGCCTTCGCCGCGCTGGCTGGCCGGAAACTCCTCGACCACATTGAACTCGGCCTGTACCACGGGCACGATCACCAGTTGCGCGAGCCGCTCCATCGGCTCGATCACAAAGGGCACGTCGCTGCGGTTCCAGGCGCTGATCATCAACTGGCCCTGGTAGTCGCTGTCGATCAGGCCCACCAGGTTTCCCAGCACGATGCCGTGCTTGTGGCCCAGGCCCGATCGCGGCAGGATCAGCGCCGCATAGCCCGGATCCCTGAGGTAAATGGCAATCCCGGTAGGCACCAGCTTCCAGGCATTGGCGCCCAGTGTGAGCGGCGCATCCAGACAGGCGCGCAGGTCCAGGCCGGCGCTGCCCGGCGTGGCATAGGCGGGGAGTTGATCCGCCATGCGCGGGTCGATGATGCGGACGTCAATTTTCATGGTGGCCGAGTTGTCAGGGGGTCATAGTTCAGGTTGACTTGAGGCGCCGGGCAATGTCGGACACCAGCAGGCGGGCCAGCGCCAGTTTCGGGCCACGGGGGATTTCCCGGGTGCCTGCGGCATCCACCAGCAGCAGGGCATTGTCATCCTGGCCAAAAGTGGCGGGGCCAATGTTGCCCACCAGCAGCGGCACGCCCTTGCGCTTACGCTTGGCCTGCGAGTGGGCCGCGAGGTCGTGGCTTTCGGCTGCAAAGCCAACGCAAAACAAGCGGCCGTCTCTGGCGCGCGCCGACTGGGCCACAGTAGCAAGGATGTCAGGGTTCTCGGTAAACAGGAGTTCGGGTGGCTTGCCCGAACCGTCTTTTTTTATCTTCTGCGCCGTGGGCGCGGCGGGCCGCCAGTCGGCGACTGCCGCTGCCGCAATGAACACCGTGGCCGCATCCACGCAGGACAAGGTCGCCTCCATCATGTCCTGTGCGGAGCGCACGTCGACGCGGGCGACACCCCGCGGCGTAGCCAGGCTCACCGGGCCGGCCACGAGCGTGACTTGCGCGCCGGCTTCACGCGCAGCGCGCGCAATCGCAAAACCCATCTTGCCGCTGGACAGGTTGGTAATGCCGCGCACCGGGTCAATCGCTTCGTACGTTGGCCCCGCCGTGATGAGCACCTGCTGGCCAGCAAGCAATTTGGGCTGGAAGAAGGCAACGATATCTTCCAGCAATTCAGCCGGCTCCAGCATCCGGCCGTCGCCTGTTTCGCCGCAAGCCTGAAACCCACTGCCTACGCCAAGAATGGTCGCGCCGTCTGCCTGCAACTGCGCCATGTTGCGCTGGGTGGCCGGATGTGCCCACATCTCGCGGTTCATGGCCGGTGCGATGAGCAGCGGGACCTCGGCGATCGGCCGGGCCAGGCACATCAGGCTGAGCAGCTCATCGGCGCGGCCGTGCAGCAGCTTGGCCATGAAGTCGGCGCTGCAAGGTGCAATGAGAATTGCATCCGCCTCGCGCGAGAGATTGATGTGCGGCATGTTGTTGGGCTCGCGCGCATCCCATTGCGAGCCGTAGACCGTGCGGTTGCTCAGGGCCTGCATGGTCACGGGGGTGATGAACTGCTCGGCGGCTTCCGTCATGACGACCTGGACGGTTGCGCCAGCCTTGATGAGGGCCCTGCAAAGCTCGGCTGCCTTGTAGCAGGCGATGCCGCCTTTCAGCCCGAGGACGATGTGTTTGCCGGCAAGGTCTTGCATGGAGGCGGATGTTACAGCGGGGAGAGCGGGAATTGGGGTCAGAGTCCAATTTCGTTTGGCAGTCTGTCGCGCCGTAAGGGTGACTGTCCTGAATTGGAATCTGACCCCGATTCCCTTTGCTGCATTGCCCCCAGAGGCGGCCGAAGGCCGGACGGGGGGGTCTTATAATCCCGCATGACCAAATTTGTGTTCGTTACAGGTGGCGTGGTGTCATCCCTAGGCAAGGGAATCGCCTCTGCCTCCCTCGCTGCAATCCTCGAATCCCGCGGCCTTAAAGTCACTCTCATCAAGCTCGATCCGTACATCAACGTGGATCCGGGCACCATGTCCCCCTTCCAGCACGGCGAAGTGTTTGTGACCGACGACGGCGCTGAAACCGACCTCGACCTCGGCCACTATGAGCGCTTCATTGAAACGCGCATGGGCAAGACCAACAACTTCACCACCGGCCGCATCTACCAGTCGGTGCTGGAAAAAGAACGCCGAGGCGACTACCTGGGCAAGACGGTGCAGGTCATCCCGCATGTGACCAATGAAATCCAGGACTACATCAAGCGCGGCGCCTCACCCGAAGTGGACGTTGCCATCGTCGAGATTGGCGGCACGGTGGGCGACATCGAGTCCCTGCCCTTCCTCGAAGCCGTGCGTCAGATGAGCCTCAAGATGGGCGCCAACAACACCGCCTTTGTCCACCTCACCTACGTGCCCTGGATCGCCGCCGCCGGCGAATTGAAAACCAAGCCGACCCAGCACACCGTGCAAAAGCTGCGCGAGATCGGCATCCAGGCCGACGCCCTGCTCTGCCGCGCTGACCGCCGCATTCCGGAAGACGAGCGCGACAAAATTTCCCTGTTCACCAACGTGCCGACCTGGGGCGTGATCTCCATGTGGGACGTGGACACCATCTACAAAGTGCCGCGCATGCTGCACGAGCAAGGCCTCGACGGCCTGATCTGCGACAAGCTGCGCCTGAACACGCCGCCGGCCAGCCTCAAGCGCTGGGACGACCTGGTGTATGAAACCGAACACCCCAAGTCGGACGTGAACATCGTCATGGTCGGCAAGTATGTGGACTTGTCAGACAGCTACAAGTCGCTCAACGAAGCGCTGCGCCATGCCGGCATGAAGAACCACGTGCGGGTGAAGATCGACTACATCGACTCCGAAACCATCACGCCCGACAACGTTGCGCAGCTGGCAAAGTTTGACGGCATCCTGGTGCCCGGCGGCTTCGGCAAACGCGGTATTGAAGGCAAGATCGCCGCCGCGCGCTATGCCCGCGAAAACAAGGTCCCCTACCTTGGCATCTGCCTGGGCATGCAGGTGGCCACGATTGAGTTTGCCCGCCACGTGGCCGGCCTGACCGACGCCAACAGCACCGAATTCGAGCCTGCAACGCCGCACCCCGTCATCGCCCTTATCACCGAGTGGAAAGACGCTGACGGCACCATCAAGACCCGCTCTGAAAGCTCGGACCTCGGCGGCACCATGCGCCTGGGCGCGCAAAGCTCTGACGTGGCCAAGGGCACCCTGGCGTACGAAATTTACGGCGACGTGGTGACCGAACGGCACCGCCACCGCTACGAAGCCAACGTGAACTACCTGGACAAGCTTCGCGACGCAGGCCTGGTCATCTCCGCCCTCACCCAACGTGAACACCTGACAGAAATCGTCGAGCTGCCGCAGACCGAACACCCCTGGTTTGTCGGCGTGCAATTTCACCCCGAGTTCAAGTCCACCCCCTGGGACGGCCACCCGCTGTTCAACGCCTACATTGCAGCCACCATTGCGCAACACGCGCAGGCGCCGGTAGAGCAGTCGGCCAAGAGCCTCAAGGTTGTGGCCTGACATGCGCCTGTGCAACTTTGACATCGGCCTGGACAAACCGTTCTTCCTCATCGCCGGCCCCTGCGTCGTCGAGTCCGAGCAACTGCAGATGGACACCGCCGGCACGCTGAAGGAAATCACTTCGGCGCTGGGCATCAACTTCATCTTCAAAAGCAGTTACGACAAGGCCAACCGTTCCTCGGGCACTACCTTTCGCGGCCCCGGTATGCAAAAGGGCCTCGAAATCCTGGCCAAGGTCAAGCGCGAGCTGGGCCTGCCGATCCTCACCGACGTGCACAGCGAAGCCGAAATTGCCGAGGTGGCCAAGGTGGTGGACGTGCTGCAAACGCCCGCCTTCCTCTGCCGCCAGACTGACTTCATCCGCGCCGTGGCGCAATCGGGCCGGCCGGTCAACATCAAGAAGGGCCAGTTCCTCGCGCCGCACGACATGAAGAACGTGATCGACAAGGCCCGCGCCGCCGCGCGTGAAAAAGACCTGCCTGAAGACAGCTTCATGGCCTGCGAGCGTGGTGCGAGTTTTGGCTACAACAACCTGGTGAGCGACATGCGCTCGCTTGCGATCATGCGCGAGACGCAGGCGCCCGTGGTGTTTGACGCTACCCATTCGGTGCAGCTGCCGGGCGGCCAGGGCACGAGCTCCGGCGGGCAGCGCGAGATGGTGCCGGTGCTGGCCCGCGCGGCTGTGGCCGTGGGCGTGGCCGGCCTGTTCATGGAAACTCACCCGGACCCTGCCAGGGCCATGAGCGACGGGCCCAATGCGGTGCCGCTCAAGCACATGAAAGCGCTGCTGGAAACCTTGCTGGCGCTGGATGCTGTCACAAAAAAGAACGGCTTCCTCGAAAATAATTTCCAGGCTTGAAAAACGCGGTAGGTCGCAACCACCGCACCGCTGCTGCTGCTGAATTTCAAACTCAATCACGTCTCCAAGAAAAACGGAACCACCCCATGAGCGCAATCGTAGACATCGTCGGCCGAGAAATCCTCGACAGCCGCGGCAACCCCACCGTCGAATGCGACGTGCTGCTTGAGTCGGGCACCATGGGCCGCGCGGCCGTGCCCTCGGGCGCCTCCACAGGCAGCCGTGAAGCGATCGAGCTGCGCGATGGCGACAAGGCGCGTTACGGCGGCAAGGGCGTGCTCAAGGCGGTTGAGCACATCAACACCGAAATCTCCGAAGCCGTGCTGGGCCTGGACGCCTCCGAGCAAGCCTTCCTCGACAAGACCCTGATCGACCTGGACGGCACCGAGAACAAGTCACGCCTGGGCGCCAACGCGATGCTGGCTGTCTCCATGGCTGTGGCCCGCGCTGCGGCCGAAGAGTCGGGCCTGCCGCTGTACCGCTACTTTGGCGGCATGGGCAGCATGCAGATGCCGGTGCCGATGATGAACGTGGTCAACGGGGGCGCGCATGCCAACAACAACCTCGACCTGCAGGAGCTGATGATCATCCCGATCGGCGCGCCGAGCTTTCGCGAAGCGGTGCGTTATGGCGCCGAGGTGTTCCACGCCTTGAAGCAAATCATCCATGACAAGGGCATGAGCATTGCCGTGGGCGACGAAGGCGGCTTTGCGCCCAACGTGGCCAACCATGAAGCGGCCATCCAGATGATCCTGGAAGCCATCGACAAGGCCGGCTTCGTGGCGGGCGAGCAGATTGCCCTGGGCCTGGACTGCGCGGCCAGCGAGTTCTACAAAGACGGCAAGTACGTGCTCGAAGCCGAAGGCCTCAGCCTGGACGCCACCGAGTGGACCAACATTCTGGCCACCTGGGTCGACAAATACCCCATCATCAGCATCGAAGACGGCATGGCCGAAAATGACTGGGATGGCTGGAAAATCCTGACCGAGCGCCTAGGCAAAAAAGTGCAA
>JACMQX010000254.1 GCA_014376765.1 Ramlibacter sp.
GTCAAGTATTCAAAGCAATGACAAACCCCGCTTTGGACGAGCCGCAGCGGGGTCTGGAAGGGAGGCGAGAAAAGCGGTCAGGCGTATTCGGCCAGCGCCTTGCGCATCTTCTTCATCGCAGCCGTTTCAATCTGGCGAATGCGCTCGGCGCTCACGCCGTACTCAGCGGCCAGGTCGTGCAGCGTCATGCCGCCGGAGCCGTCGTCATTCACCTTGAGCCAGCGCTCTTCAACGATGCGGCGGCTGCGCGAGTCGAGTTCTTCCAGCGCGGCGGCAATGCCGTCGCTGGCCAGCACGTCGCGCTGATGCGACTCGATCATCTGCGTCGGCTCGTGGCCGGTGTCGGCGAGGTAGGCAATCGGGCCAAAGGCTTCATCGCCGTCGTCGTTGGGTGCAGGGTCCAGCATCACGTCGCCGCCGGACATGCGCATTTCCATCTCGACCACCTCTTCAGGCTTGACCTTCAGGTCGCGCGCCATGGAAGCAATTTGAGATTCAGTCAGCGTGTCGCGGTGGGTGTCGGTGCCCACGTCGTCCTTGAAGCCCTGCTTCATCGAGCGGAGGTTGAAAAACAGCTTGCGCTGCGCCTTGGTCGTTGCGACCTTGACCATGCGCCAGTTTTTGAGGATGTACTCATGGATCTCGGCCTTGATCCAGTGCATGGCGTAGCTCACCAGGCGCACGCCCTGGTCGGGGTCAAAGCGCTTGACTGCCTTCATAAGGCCGATGTTGCCCTCCTGGATCAGGTCGCCATGCGGCAGGCCATAGCCCAGGTACTTGCGGGACACGGACACAACCAGACGCAGGTGCGACAGCACCAGCTTGCCTGCGGCTTCCAGGTCGTTCGTGTCTTTCAGCTTGCGGGCAAACTCCTGCTCCTGCTCCAGGGTGAGCATGGGCAGGCGGTTGACGGCAGAAATGTAGGCGTCCAGATTGCCAATCGAAGGCACTACCGCCCAGGGGTTGGCGACGGCCAAAGCGGCGGATCCGGCGACTCCAGAGACTCCAGTGGCTTGTGTCATTCAGAACTCCTTTCCAGTGAAAACTGATATTAGCACTCTACCAAGGGGAGTGCTAATCCCCGGTTTTCATGGTTCTATTGGCCAGAACCTCTGAAAAGTTGTGCAGCGCGTGCACCGTAACTGTTTGATTTACATGGCAGCACAGGGTTCCAGCGAATGTGTGACTACTGGTAAACCCTGAAAGCGGCCGAGTCGGTGTGATGGCCTGGCGGCACTCTCACTGGCCAATGCTCAATCCCCGAACAAACCGCCGGTCAATCCAGTCCTTCCAGCGCCAGACCCAGGCGCCCTGTGCGCTCCAGGCGCCCCAGGAGGCAATGGCGCTGCGGTTGCCGCAGGCCAGGAGGCTGAGCGCGGCGCGCGGCGGTTGCCAGGCCCTGGGTGGCGCCTCTGCCAGCGCGGCGCGCAGGTTGTAGTCCAGGGCAGGCCCGGCCCGTACTGCGTACACGCCGCTGCGCGGGTGTTGCACATCGACGCGGGTGGCGACGTCGCCCGCGGCATATACATTCGCATGCGAAGTGCTCTGCAAAAACGGGTTGGTGCTGATGAAGCCCGCCGCATCCAGGGCCAGCCCGCTGCCGCGCAGCCACGCCGGCGCCTGCGTTCCGGTCGCGATGATGGGCGCGTCGCAGGCCAGCGAGGTGCCGCCTTCCAGCAGCACCTGCCCGGGGCTGATGCCCGTGCAGGCCAGCGACAACACCGTGACGCGCCGCTCTTTGAGGGCACGCATCGCGCGTTGTTGCACCTTCAGCGGATAGCCACTCAAAGGCGCGGGCCCGCCCGTCACCAGGGTGACCGTGCAATGCGGCAGCCGGTGGCGCACCGCCATGGCCAGCTCCACCCCCGCCGCGCCGGCGCCGATCAGCGCGATGCTGAGTGCACGGGTCTGCGACAGCGCCACAAGCTGCGGCCACAACTGCGCAAAGCCGTCCATGGGGCGCACAAACATCGCGTTGTCGCGCGCGCCGGGCATTGCAGCTTCCAGCGCTTCGCGGTCTGCGACGCCGCCTGTGTCCACGCTGAGCACATCGTAGGGAAGGGCGACGGCCTCGCCGTCCGGCAGCGCCACGCGGACCGAATGCAGCGCTGCATTCATGCCGCTGCACAGGCCCGGCACATAACGCACGCCGCTGGCATCAATCAGCGGGCGCAAATCCACCCGGCATTCATCCAGCGTGTAGTGGCCCGCCACATAGCCAGGCACCATGCCCGAATACAGAAGATGGGGCTGCGGCGCCACCAGCGTCACATTCACGTCGGCCCGCCGGCTGCGCGCCAGTGCCTGCAGCACATGAACATGCACGTGGCCGGCGCCCAGCAGCACCAGCCGCCTGATCCCTGTTGCCGCTAGCGTTGCCATGTGCGCGCCTCGCCCTCACCGGGCCTGTCCAGCAAGCCAATTACCTGGAGACTCAACCGCGCCTCCAGTCATGAAACCTGCGCACCCATTCGAGCAGCGCCACCGGCTGATGGGCCCGCTTCCATTCGCCTGCCGCGTACTTGTTGGCCTCTGACAGCGTGGGGTAGGTGTGGATGGTCCCCAGAATCCTGTTCAGCCCCAGCCCCTGTTTCATGGCCAGCACATATTCAGCGAGCAGGTCGGCTGCATGCGTGCCCACAATAGTCACGCCCAAAATCGTGTCCTTGCCCGGCACCGTCAACACCTTCACCAGGCCGCGGGCCTCTCCGTCGGCAATCGCGCGGTCCAGGTCGCCGATCTGATAGCGCGTGACTTCATGCGCAATATTTTTCTCGCGCGCCTCCTGCTCATTGAGCCCCACACGCGCCACCTCGGGGTCTATGAAGGTCGCCCACGGGATCACCGAGTAGTCGGCCTTGAATCGCTTGAAGTCACCAAACAGCGCATTCACTGCGGCATACCAGGCCTGGTGCGCGGCCACGTGGGTGAACTGGTAGGGCCCGGCCACATCGCCTGCGGCAAAGATGTTGGGATAGATGGTTTCAAGGTACTCGTTGGTGTCCACCGTCTTGTGCGTGGGAATGCCCAGTTCCTCCAGGCCATAGCCGGTGAGGCGGGCGCTGCGGCCTACGGCGCAGACCAGCGCGTCAAACTCAATCCGCAATTCACCGCCGCCATGCTCAACCA
>JACMQX010000255.1 GCA_014376765.1 Ramlibacter sp.
AGTGCCACCAGCATGACGTTTGCGTATTCGGGATAACGGCGAATCGCCTTGGCCACCTCATAGCCGTTCATGCCCGGCATGCCGATATCAAGGAACGCAATATCCGGGTGCAGCTTGCGCACCAGTTCCACCGCCGCATGGCCGTTGTGCGCAATCGTCGTGTCGTGGCCAGACACTTGCAGCAACATCGAAAAAACCTCAGCTGCGTCGATGTTGTCATCCGCAATCACGATCTTGAGTTTCTTCGTCTCTGACGCCTGGGCCTGCTGTTCCGCCGCCGGCTTGTGTTCAGACGCCACCCCCATCATTGCCAGCCGGAACATGAAGGTACTCCCGCCGCCTTCGCCCGGGCTTTCAGCAGAGGTTGTGCCCCCATGCAGTTCAACCAGCTGCCGCACCAGCGACAACCCGATGCCCAGGCCGCCCTGCGAGCGTTCAAAATCCTGCCCCAGCTGGCGGAAAAGATCGAACACGGTGGCAATCGACTGTGGCGCAATGCCAATGCCGTTGTCCGTCACGGCAACGATCACGTCGTGCTCATCATGGCTCACCGTCAGTGTTATCTTGCCGCCCGGCGGGGTGTACTTCGCCGCGTTGTTGAGCAGGTTGCTGATCACCTGTGAAATCCGCTCCGGGTCTGCATCAACCACGAGAGATGCATCAGGCACGTTGATTGAAAACTGGTGTTGCGACGCTTCAATCAAAGGCATGCTGGTTTCAACCGCCACCTTCACCAGCTCGCCAATTTCCACGCGGCGTTTGCGCAGTTCGACCTTGCCGCTGGTGATGCGTGCCACGTCCAGCAAATCGTTCACCAGCCGCACCAGCTGGTTCACCTGGCGGTCCAGCATGTTGCGCACCTTGGCCAGCGTCTTCGGGTTCTCGGGTTGCTTCCGGATCAGTTGCAGCCCGTGCTGGATGGGGGCCAACGGGTTGCGCAGTTCATGGGCCAGTACGGCCAGGAACTCGGTCTTGCGGCCGTCGGCTTCAGACAGGTTGGAGGCAAGGCGCCGCAGTTCTTCTTCACGCTGCTTGTTGCTGGTGATGTCAGCTACCGTGCCAATAAGCCGCAGCGGGTCACCGCCCACCTGGGGTTGGAGATTCCCGAACAATTCGACCCATCGGATTTCTCCGTCAGTGCGCCTGAAGCGCCCCTGGAAGTGCAGCCGCGCGCCTGTGTCGATCGTGTATTTAACGGCTTTGCCAAACTCCGATACGTGGTCCGGGTGGACGAAGTCGGTTAGAAACTGCCGTGCTGTGATGGCTGGTGCGTCCGGCGGCAGGCCAAAAATTGCATACGGCCGGCTGTTTTCCCAGATCACTTTGTCGGTGCCCGGGTTCCACACCCACAAGCCCAGCTCGGCTGACTCGGTTGCAAGGCGAACGCGCTCCTCGTTGTCGCGCAGTACAGCTTCTGCCGACATGCGGTCATGAATATCTGTGTGGGCGCCTACCCACTGGATGACGGTGTCGTCAGGCCCTTTGATCGGGACAGCGCGCATGCTCATATGGCGGAATTGCCCATCAGCCCGCCGCAGCCGGTGTTCGGCTTCAAACTCGCTTCCGCTGGCTACCGCCTCGTGCCACGATGTCACGGTCCTTTGCCGGTCGTCCGGGTGAATCGCGTCCAGCCAGCCCAGGCCTTTCATCGACTCAAAGCGCTGCCCGGTGAAAGACGACCAGCCAGGCTGCTCTTCATCAAACTGGCCCGATCCCGGCATGCCCCAGACAATGGCGGCCGATGCAGTGACGAGCGAGCGAAACCGTTCTTCGCTCACACGCATTTTTTCCGACGCAAAACGTGACTCGGTGATGTCGCGGGAAATTGAAAGTATCCGGGTCACCTGACCAGAGGCACCGGTAATCGGCGACACCCTGACGTCCCACCAGCGCAGCGCGCCTTTGGCGGTGGGGGACGCGAGGTTCAAGCTGTAATTGCGGCCAGCCTGCGCAGCGACGACAGCAGCCTTGATCGCATGACGATTTTCATCAGTCCACAGCGTCGTCCAGTGGGCCCCTTTGGTCGTTTTGAAGTCATCAATCTCCATCGCACACAGGCCATTGCGATTCATCGCAAGGATGTTGCCTTCAGCGTCGAGTAATTTGACGCAGTCCGGGCTGCCCTCAAAAACTCCCTTGCCCAGTTCGGCAAGGTCCGATACGTCCAGGTCGATGTGGCTTAAGGCTGAGGGCTGCGGAGATTCTTCGATGGGGGAAGTCATTGACTGGCAAAGGCGAGAGAGGCGGGTTTCTTTCAGAGGGCGTCACACGAAAAACAATTTTTACCTCTTGAAAAAGCTTTTTTCAAGTCGTCGTTCTTTCGAATTCTCGCTCTTCAAACCAGGCATTGAAGCAAGTCGAGCGGTGCTCCTACAAGCCGGGTAGGCCAAGCACGCGTAACAAGGTCCCGAGGGGGCGTGTCGTTTGCGCCGGCATAGAGCGCCGAGGGTTCTCCCCCATCCAGATCAGGACCGGCACCCGTACATTAGTAACCGGTTTCTCGCATGGGTAAGGCAGGCTGTCCTGACGCCAGTCTCACCGCAGGCGTTCTTTCAGGTCCAACTGAGTAACCGGTTTCTCAAACCGAGGAGACAACAAGTGCAACACCCCCAAGCTTTCCTGAGCCGCGCCCGCCGCAGCTGGATGTTCAGCGTCACCGCGCTGGTCCTGTCCGCCATCACCGTCCTCAACACGCCGGCTGCGCTCGCAGCCGACAAGAAGACGCTGGTTATCGGCATGGACATCGGCGACGGCCGCACCTACGACCCGGCCCGCCAGGCCGACCTGTCGCCACCCCTCACCCTGGGCGCGGTGTACGAGCAGCTGGTCACTCTTGGTGCTGACAACCTCGCTGAAGTCAAGCCGATGCTGGCTGCATCCTGGTCCTACAACCAGGCCAAGCAGGTCTGGATATTCAAGCTCAAGCCCGGTGTGAAGTTCTGGAACGGGGAGACGCTCACGGCCGAAGACGTGAAGTTCTCCCTTGAGCGCCTGATGAACGTCAAGGACCAGCCCAGCGCCGACGCCTCCAACCTGCAGCGCGTGGACGTGATCGACGCGCAAACAGTCGAGATCGCGCTGAAGGTCCCCGCACCTTCCAACCTGATCGACCTCACCGGCACCGTCTTCTCCATCTATTCAAAGAAGATGGTCGAAGCGCAAGGCGGCTCCAGCGCTGCTGACGCCAAAGACAAAGACAAGGCCACTCCGTGGCTCAACGCCAACTCCGCCGGTTCCGGCCCGTACCACATGGTGTCGTGGGAGCGCAATGCGCAGGTTGTGCTGGCGCGCAACCCGCACTACCACGGCGGGGCCGTTCCGTTTGAGCGCATCGTGATCCGTCACATCTCCGACGGCGCGGCGCAGTTGCTGGCCGTGCGCCGCGGCGACATCGACATCGCGATGAACCTGAACGCCGAGCAGCTCGACACGCTGGCCGGCAACAAGGACGTGAGCATCCAGAAAACCACCAGCATCGACACCATGCTGATGACGATGACCAGCAGCCCCACCATGAACCCCGCGCTTGCCAAGCCCGAAGCCCGGGCCGCCGTGGCCGCAGCGATTGATTACGACGGCCTGATCAAAGGCCTGGTCGGCGGCTTCTCGCAGCGCCCGCCCTCGTTCATCCCGATCGGCGCGGCCGGCGTGACGGAAGCCACTGCCAGGCAGCTGGGCTACAAGGAAGACCTGCCCAAGGCGCGCCGCCTGTTGAAGGAAGCGGGCCTGGCCGATGGCTTCACCTTCGAGCTGATCTACCCGAACACGCCTTACTTCAGCACCTCGTTCCAGCTGATTGCGCAGAAGATCCAGTCCGATGTGTCGCGCGTCGGCATCAAGATTGAATTGAAGCCGATGGACTCCGTCAACTGGCGCACCCAGTTCAACAGCGGCAAGGCGCAGTCCGTACTCGCCTTCTGGACTGCCACCGCGCCCAACCCCTACATCTGGGCCAGCGCCTCGGTGCAGCGCCTGGCCAAGCGCATGTATTGGGAGCCCTCTGCCGACATGATGGAACTGGTCGACAAGGCCCGCGCCGAGACCGACCTTCAAAAACAGCAGGCGATGTACCTCAAGTACCAGCAAACCCTCATCGAGCAGGCGAACTACGTGATGCTGTTGCAGCCCATCTACCGCGTTGCAGTGAACAAGGCCGTTAGCGGCGTGGAGCTCACGGCCAACATCTGGAAGATGGACATGAAGAAGATCCGCCCGGCGAAGTAAAAAAGCAAAAGCAGCCAGCCCGTCATGCGCTACATCGTTCAACGCCTGATCGGCATGCTGCTCACGGCGCTGGCCGCCACCGTCGTCATTTTCCTGATCTCGTCCAAGGTCCCCGGCGACCCGGTGCTCGCGCAGCTGGGTGATCTGGCTGCCGCCGACCCGGCCATCGTCAAGGCATTCCGTGACCGCTGGCGGCTGGACGACCCTCTGCCCACACGCTACTGGTCCTTCCTCACCCACCTGGCGCAGGGCGATCTGGGCATGTCGATATCCACCCAGCGTCCGGTCATGGACGACATTCGCCAGTACGCACCCGCCACCATCGAGCTGGCGACCAGTGCCTTCCTGCTGTCCATCCTGATCGGAGTGCCGCTGGGCATCGCGGCGGGCGTCTGGCGCGACAGCCCGGTGGACCACATGGCGCGGCTGATCTCGCTGCTGGGCGTTTCAGCGCCAACCTTCTGGCTCGCCTTCATCGCGCTCTCGGTGTTTTATGGCGGCTTGCAGATCGCACCCGGCCCGGGGCGGCTGGACGTGATCTCCATCCCGCCGGTATCCATTACAGGCCTCTACACGATAGACGCCGCCATCGCAGGCGACTGGGCGGCCTTTCGCGACGCGCTTGCGCACCTCGCGCTCCCCTCCATCGTGCTGGCAGCTGCAACCATGGGGCTCATCACCCGCACCACACGCGCCAGCATGCTGGACACATTGAACCAGGACTACGTGCGCGTTGCGCGGTCCAAGGGCCTGACGGAAACGCACATCGTGTTGCGGCATGCACTGCCCAATGCGTTGCTGCCCATCGTCACGCTGGCGGGCATTGCTTACGCCATCCTGCTCACCGGCGCAGTGATGACAGAGACCATATTTTCCTGGCCGGGGCTGGGCCGCTACACCTTCCGCAGCGCCGTGACGCTGGACGTGCCTGCCATCATGGGCATCACGCTCATCGTCGCGGTGGTGTACCTGGTGATCAACTTCATCACCGATCTGTCTTACCTCGTGCTGGACCCGCGCTCGGCGCGCCGCTGAACCATGCCCAACGTTTCCCGTCGCAATTTCAGGCGCTACGCGCTGGCTGGCCTGGGTGGCGCGCTAATCGTCGCCTGGGTGTTGATTGCGCTGGCCGCGCCGCTCATCGCACCTGACCGCCCCGACGCGGTCGACATCGTGCAGCGCCTGCAACGCCCGAGCGCCCAGCACTGGTTCGGCACTGATGCGCTGGGCCGCGACATCCTCTCGCGCGTGATCTATGGCTCGCGCATCTCGCTCGTTGCCGGTATCGTCGTGGTGCTGATCGGCGGCGTGGTGGGCACCCTTATTGGTGGCATCTCCACCTATATCGGCGGCAAGGTCGAAGAGGGCATGATGCGCCTGACCGATGTGGTGATGTGCTTCCCGCCCACCATCCTCGCGCTGGCCATTGCGGCCTCGCTGGGCATTGGCGTCACCAACACCATCCTCGCAATGCTGGTGGTCTGGTGGCCCAAGTTTGCCCGCCTGTCGCGCAGCGTTGTCATCGTGCAGCGCAACCAGGAATATGTAGAGGCGGCGCGGGTGCTGGGCTACAGCCATGCACGCATCTTCTTTCGCCATGTCATGCCCAACTCGCTGGGCGCGCTCATCGTGCTGTTCACGCTGGACGTAGGCACGGCCATCATCACCTTTGCCGGCCTGAGCTTTCTGGGGTTGGGCGTTGTGCCGCCCACGGCCGAGTGGGGCGCGATGGTGTCCGAGGGCCGCGAGCTGGTGGAGCAATGGTGGGTCGCCACCTTCCCGGGGCTGGCCATCCTTTCCATCGTGGTGGGCTTCAACTTTTTTGGCGACGGAATCCGCGACTGGCTGGACCCGCGCTCGCTCAGCCGCTAAGGCCCCGTCATGCGCGTTGAAACTGACTCTCTTGAATTGGCCCACGCCGGGCACAAGGCAGAGCCCTTGCTGGAGCTGCAAGACCTGCGCACGCAGTTCATCATTGGCGGCGAATCCGCCAATGCTGTAGACGGGCTCAGCCTCAAGGTGCGGCCGGGCGAAGCACTGGGCATCGTGGGGGAGTCCGGCTCCGGCAAGAGCGTCACGGCGCTGTCCATCCTGCGGCTTCTGGGCGGGCCGCATACGCTTTCGGGCCGCGTGATTTTTGCGGGGCAAGACGTGCTGGCCATGTCGCCCCCGCAGCTGCGCGCGCTGCGCGGTGGCGACATCTCGATGATCTTCCAGGACCCGATGACCTCGCTCAACCCTGTCCTCAAGATCGGCCGGCAGCTGATCGAGGGCATGAGCGTGCACGGCCGCTTCACCGGGGCCGAGGCGCGCACCCGCGCCATCTCGCTGCTGCAGCGCATGGGCATCTCATCGCCCGAGCGCGTGATGAACGGCTATGCGCATGAGCTGTCCGGCGGCATGCGCCAGCGGGTGATGCTGGCCATTGGCTTTGCCAACAAGCCGCAACTGATCATTGCCGACGAGCCCACCACCGCGCTCGACGTCACGGTGCAGGCGCAGATCCTCGACCTGCTCAAGGAAGTCAGCCGCGAGTCCGGCACCGCCGTCATCCTCATCAGCCACGACCTGGGTGTGATCGCCAACGTCTGCTCCCGCGTGGCGGTGATGTATGGCGGCGAAGTGGTGGAAGAGGGCCCCACGCAAGACCTGCTGACCAACCCCCAGCATCCCTACACCTGGGCGCTGCTCAACGCCGCTCCGCATATTGACAGTGAGCCGAATGCAGACCGCCACCTGCCCTCCATTGGCGGCATGCCGCCCGACATCCTGAGCCTGCCTGCCGGCTGCCGCTTTGCGGAGCGTTGCCCCTACCGCATTGACAAATGCAGTGCGCACCCCGAGTTGCTGGCGCTGGCGCCAGAGCGTTCAAGCCGCTGCTGGGTGACGCAGGGCGGGGCGGTGCTGGGGCAGGCGGGTGTGCGCCTTGAACCGGATAAAGCAGTTACGGATCAGGCAGTGGCGCAGCCCGCGCGCACCGCAGGCCCGCTGCTGCTGGAAGTCAAAGGCCTGGTCAAGCACTTCGATGTGCGCGGCGACGGTCTCTTCACCGCGCACCGCAAATTCCGCGCTGTAGACGGGGTGAACTTCAACATCTACCGCGGTGAGATGGTCGGCCTGGTGGGCGAGTCTGGCTGCGGCAAGTCCACGGTTGCGCGCCTGCTCACGCGCCTGCACACGCCCACGGGCGGCTCGATCCGTTATGAGGGCGCCGAGATCGCGCAGGCCAGCGCCAGCGAGCTGCGCTCGATGCGCCGGCGCATGCAGATGATTTTTCAGGACCCCTACGCATCGCTCAATCCGCGGATGACGGTGGGGCAGATCCTGCGCGAACCCATCCTCTTCCACGGGCTGGCCACTGCTGGTGCGGACGCAGACAGGCAAGTTGCCGCGCTGCTGGACAAGGTGGGCCTGGCTGCACGCTCGGTCTCCAAGTTTCCGCATGAGTTCTCGGGCGGCCAGCGCCAGCGCATCGGCATCGCGCGGGCGCTGGCTGTGCAGCCAGAACTGATCATTGCGGACGAGCCCATTGCCGCGTTGGACGTGAACATCCAGGCGCAGATCATCAACCTGCTGGTGGACCTGCAGGCCGAGATGCACCTCACCTGCCTCTTCATCGCGCATGACCTGGCGGTGGTGCGGCACATCTCTGACCGGATTCTGGTGATGTACCTGGGCGTGATTGTCGAGAGCGGTACCTCGTTCGAGCTGTTCCAGCGGCCGCTGCATCCGTACACCAAGTCCCTCATCTCGGCCATTCCCGTGCATGACCTGCGCAAGGCCCGGCCCGAGCGCATTGCGCTGCGTGGCGAGCCGGCCAGCAGCATGAACCCGCCAACCGGCTGCCGCTTCCACACGCGTTGCCCGCATGTGCAGCCGGTGTGCCGCGAGACCGTTCCTGAATGGCGCGAGGTGCTGCCCGGGCGCCACGCCGCCTGCCACTTTGCACTCGAGCTCCAATGACACGCATCCTCCTGACCCATCCCGTCATCGTGCGGCCCAATTACTTTCCGCCCGCGTCCCTGGCGGCTCTTGCGGCCCTCGGCGATCTCACGGTGAACGAAAGCGGCCTTGAGTGGAGCACCGAGGAGTTGATCGCACACGCCCGCGATTGCGACATCGTGGTGAATTACCGCGAGACACCGGCAGGTGCAGCCATTTTCGATTCGCTGCCGCGTCTGAAGGCCTGGGTTCGCGTGGCGGTGGACATCCGCAATATCGACATCGCAGCCGCCAGCCGCAACGGCGTGCTGGTAACGAATGCCAGCGGCGTCTTCGTCTCGTCAGTCGCGGAGTGGACCATCGCCGCAATGATTGACGTGGGCCGCCGCTTCAGCGATTCAATAGCGGCGTATCACGCGGGCCGCGTCCCGGTCCCGGTGATGGGGCCTGAGCTCAAGGGTGCAACAGTCGGCATCATCGGCTACGGCCGAATCAGCCGGTACCTGGTGGATCTGGCGCTGGCGTTCGGCATGCGCGTGATCGTGACGGACCCGATGTGCAAGGTCGAACGTACCGATGTGCGGCAGGTCAGCATGGACGAACTGCTGGCAGAAGCCGACCATGTGGTGTGCCTGGCCGTAGCCAATGCGCAGACCGAGAATCTGATCAACGCGGATGTGTTTCGAAAGATGAAGCGCACTGCGTTTTTCATCAACCCCTCGCGCGGCAACCTTGTGGACGAAGCTGCACTGATGGCCGCGCTGGAGCAGGGGCTGATCGCCGGCTGCGCGATGGACGTTGGCCGTGCGGAAGACCAGATGCCTGACCCGCGCATTGCTGCCCACCCCCGGGTGATTGCCACGCCGCATGTGGGCGGGCTCACGCCCTCGCTGCACCAGCAGTCGGTAGAAGCAGTCGCGCAGGTGGCAGACATCATTGCGGGCCGCATGCCGGGCAATGCGCTGAATGCAGAACATGCGCTGAGGCTGCGCGCATGAACGCGGCGCGCCTGCTGCCGGCCGGCACCTGCGACTGCCACATGCATGTGTTTGACGCGCGCTTTGAGCGGCTGCCCGATGCGATGTACCGCGAAGCGACCGCAAAAAGCTACCTCCAACTCGCCGCCGGCCTCGGCATGGACCGCGCCGTGATCGTGCAACCCAGCGGCTACGGTTTTGACAATCGTTGCACGCTGGCCGCCGTGACTGCCATGGGCCCGGGCGCGCGGGCGATTGTGGTGATTCCACCTTCTACGGCCGAGCCCGAGCTGCAGCATCTGCATGCAGCGGGTGCACGCGGCGTGCGGTTCATGCTGCTGCGCCATGGCGGCCTCACCTGGGAACAGATGGCGCCTATGGCCGACCGCATTGCGCCGCTGGGCTGGCACCTCAACCTCCAGTTTGACGGGCACCAGATGCCGCAGCGTCTTGCCGCTATAAAGGCGCTGCCGGTGCCAGTCGTCATTGACCACGTGGGCGCGTTTGTCGGTGGCGTAGCGCCGGATGACGCAGCCTTTCGCGCGCTGCTTGCGCTGCTGGAAGGCGGCCAGGCCTGGGTGAAGCTTTCAGGCTTCTACAGTTACCGCATGTCGGCCACGGGGCACCCCGGCTACCCTGAGGTGGCACGGCTCGTGCAAGTCCTTGCCAGAGAATTTCCGGACCGCTGCCTGTGGGCCAGCGACTGGCCCCATGTGTCTGAACCCACCCTGCTGCCTGATGACGAACTCGCCACCACCTTCCTCGACCTGATCGCCAGTGACGCCCTGCGCAGCAAAATCCTGGTCAGCAACCCCGCACGCCTGTACGGCTTCGCGCCCGGCGATACCCTGAGCACGACTGGATGACAAGATGACTGAACCCAAGCAAGCCAAACCACCCGCGCCACCCATTGGCCTTGCACGCGGCCTCACCAACTACGGCGACGCGGATTTTTCGCTTTACCTGCGCCGTACCTTTGCTGCGCAGTCTGGCCTGTCCAACGAAATGCTCAAGCGCCCCGTCGTCGGCATTGCCCAGTCGGCCAGCGGCTTCAACCCCTGCCATCGCACCACGCCGGAGTTGGTGGAGGCCATCAAGCGCGGTGTGTTGGCCGCCGGCGGGCTGCCGCTGGACTTTCCCAGCATCTCGCTGGGTGAAGCGTTCCAGAGCCCCACGTCCATGAAGTTCCGCAACCTCATGTCCATGGACATTGAGGAGATGATCCGCTCGCAGCCGATGGACGCTGTCGTCCTGGTGGGTGGCTGCGACAAGAGCGTGCCCGCGCAGCTCATGGGTGCGGTGTCGGCTGACATTCCTGCCATCCAGCTGGTGGTCGGCCCGATGCTGCCCATGCCTTACCAGGGCGAGCGGCTGGGCGCGTGCACCGACTGCCGCCGCTTCTGGGGCAAATTCCGCGGCGGTGAGATCACCGCGCAGGCCATTGCCGAAGTGGAGGGCAAGCTGGCCGTCACGGCAGGCACCTGCGGCGTGATGGGTACTGCAAGCACCATGGCCTCCATTGCGGAAGCGCTGGGCATGTCGCTGCCCGGCACGGCGGCAATTCCCGCTGTGCACTCGGACCGCATTCGCGCGGCGGAGGCCAGCGGCAAACGTGCGGCCGAG
>JACMQX010000256.1 GCA_014376765.1 Ramlibacter sp.
CGTGTTGACGAGCCCGCCTGGTAGAGCACGGGCGTGCGCTGGCGCGAGGGCTCGCTCAGGTGCATCGCGTCGACCTTGTACTGCGGCCCGCTGTGGTGGACGACATGCACTTTTGATGGGTCGGCGTAAATGCCCGTTGCACGGTCGCGCAACACTGCGCCTTCTTCCCAGCTGCCTTCCCACAACGCATACACAAGCGCCATGTATTCGTCGGCCAGGTCATAGCGGTCGTCATGCGCGGTCTGGCCGGCAAGGCCCACGGCGCGTGCTGCGCTATCGAGGTAGCCCGTCACGATGTTCCAGCCGATGCGCCCGGCCGTCAGGTGGTCCAGCGTGGACATGCGGCGGGCAAAAAGGTAGGGCGACTCGTAGGTGAGGTTGGCCGTGACGCCAAAGCCCAGGTGCCGGGTCGCAGCGGCCATGGCCGGGATCAGCAGCACCGGATCGTTCACCGGCACCTGCACCGCGCCACGCACGGCTGCACCGGGCGAGCCGCCCAGGACGTCGTACACGCCCACCACATCGGCAAAGAAAATGCCGTCGAACAGGCCTGCCTCCAGCCGCCGCGCATAGTCGGTCCAGTAGTGGATGTCGAGGTAGCGCGACGACTGGTCGCGCGGGTGCGTCCACAGCCCCTGCTGGATGTGGCCAACACAGTTCATGTCAAATGCATTGATGAGGATTTCGCTTGCCATGTTGTCTCTTTTTGGTTGAGCCCCATCGTAAGCGAAGACCCCCCAGCGCCTGCCCGCAAGCCGGGTGCCTTGTCATGTGCCGGAATGCCCATGTTCATGACCGAAAACGACGAGCCGCAAGACCGAGATACAAAGGTATTGGAGGGCGTGGCGCCATGGGCGTTTTGGAATTGATTGACTCCACAATTCCGGTCCTTATTCATCACTTGGCCCGAACTTCGATGTACGAAAAAAAAGTCTCGTCCACCAGCACCAGCACTCATACCAGCACCCGCCAAAACGTGCTGCCGCCGGTCCCTCTCACCTCTGCTGCCGCTGCCGCTGCGCAATCCCCCACTGAGCTGAGCCGGCGCAGCCGGACGATGAGCCAGGTGGTACCCCTCACGCCCATATCCTCAAGCGGCGCGCGCCAGGTGGACACACCCATCGCCGCAAGGACCAGCAAGTCCAACCGTGAAGGGCTGGGGGCCTTGCAGCGCAACCTCGAATCGTTCTTTCATGCACTGTCCCAACTGAATGGCAAACTGGTCAGCCGCGAAGACGCGTTTGAACTCAAGGAGTTGCTCGCTGCCATGCCGGGACCGGACAAGGCAGAGCACGCCGCAGCGATTGACCATGTCAAGGGCGTGATCGCGCAACAGGACGACCCGCAACTCGCCGGCCTCCTAACCAGCGTGTGTGCGCTGCGCCGGCAGAACAAGCAATGCGACGAGCAATTGCAGGCCATTGAAGACTGTTTGCGGGAGGCCTTGCTTTCAAGCGCCTGCGTGTCTGCGGCCGGCGAACTTGAAAGCCTGGGCGCCCTCGCGGACAGTGGCACCGACGAGGCCCCCACCGCTCTGGGGATGAGGCTGCTCGGGCTGCCGGATGAGGTCTTGCTGGCAGCGGCTTCGTCCAACGACAACCCGCTGCTGCTCAGCGCAGCGCATGAGCATGTAGACCATATGTACGCCGAGAGCGTGCGCAATCTGGACTCGGCCTACAAAAAAGTGGCTGCGGCTGCGGCCGCGGGCCGGCCGCCGGCGGACCTGGGGGAATTGACGTCACTGTTGCAGGACACCGTCAGCGCCTTGCTGGACCACGAGCGGTTCAGCGCGATCCACGCCCTGCCAACCGACAAACGGGCGGCCGCCGCGCGCATGCTCCTTGATGGCTTGCTTCGCGGGCCGCTGGAACGGGTTGAATTGCCTTTGCATCTGGCAACGCCAGAGCAGCAAAGGGCAATCTGCACAGCCCTGTCCATGCTCGAACCCATGGGCACCAGGCAGCCTCATGAGCACTTTGAAGCGGCGTATTTGAAGCAGTGCCTGACCCGCGTCCACGACGGCCGCCCGTCTTATGCGCTTGCCATGCTCAAGGAGGCACAGGCCACGCGCGCGCAGGCAGCGGGCCCGCAGCAGGGCGGCCCGCAGTCCAGCTGCCCCGCTCATCTGTTCACACGCATGCCGCGCGAAAACCTCGTCGCATGGGTTAAGGCGCTGGACGCCAAACCCCACCAGGCGCTCATGACGGCCCTTGACGAAGTCGGCAACCAGGTTTTTGCCGGCCAGCGACTTGGCAGGGGCATCGCCGCCTGCCACCGGGACCTGCAAGACCTTCGGAATGCACTTGACAAAGCGCTGGGTACCCGGGCGCCCAAGAACACGGTCAAGTTCAGCGACGCGATTCGCAACTCAGACGTGCGGGACGCCCTGGAAGGTGCCTTTCCGCTGCAGATCGAGGGCAGCACGCGTGAGGTCGAGGTTTTTGCCAGAAGCGGGCCGGTCCGGGCCAGGGCGCAGGCGGTCTTTGACGAGGCACTCCAGCGGGACCTGAATCAGGCTGCGGGTGCCGTCAAAAAAGTCGCCAGCAAAGCCGACACCGAGAAGAGCGACCTGCGCATCGCACCGGGCTTTGCGCAGGCGCTTGCACGCATCCCGTGCCGCGTTGTGAGCGCGGTGGGCGCCGCAGCGGAGACGGTCAGCGTCACCGGCCTGTCCCCTGACCAAGCTGTTGCCGCGATCCAGATGCACACCGGCGCTACAGCGGCCCAGATGGCCACACTCTCACGCATCTACGATGCCGACGCTCGTATCGACAGCACCATGTTCTCGCCCGGGTCTACGCTGCAATTCGACAGCAACCTCACAGTGTTCCCCTTGCTCGGGGATGGGGGCCAACGTGCGTCAGAAGTGCTGGTCAAGCCGGATGCTTCCGGCAGCCTCAAGCTGCGCTTTGTCACCACACTGAGCGGCATCGCCAGCGTGATGCCCATCGTGGAGGGGCAACTTCTGCAGCCGCGCGCCGTGGCGCAGAGCGCCGGTAGCGCCAAGTTCACGCACGACATCGAGCTTGCTCCCAACGGCACCTGCCGCAAGGCACGGCTGCTGCGCGAGCATGACTTGCCAACTGCCTCCCGCGCGCACAACCCTGGCTTGCAGCGGCGGGTGATCGACAAGGACCTGGTCGCGAACCCGGATTCCCTGCGCGCGCTGGGACAGATAGTGGATCGCAAACTGGGCACGGGCTTCACCGAGTACCTGGACATGGTGGACGTATTGCTGAACATGCCGCAAGACAATGCCACCAACGTGTTGACCACTGCGGGGGGCATCCAGGCGGCCTTTTTGAACGACGGTCAGCGGTTCAATCGGCTGAGCATCAGCGTAGGCGCAAGGGCACGCATTGCCAGTGCCATGGACTTTCGCGGCTCCGGAACTGCGGGTGCCGTTGACCGCGTTGTCGATGCATTCAAAGCTACCCAGCTGGAGGTCGCGCAAAACGTTCTGGATCATGCCAAGGCCATGCTCGCCGCCAACAGCGTTGCAAAAGCCTGATCGCTGCGCCGGGCACTAGCCAGCTTTTCAACGGCAGCGCCTGCGGCACTGAGTTCCTAGTCGAGTGCCTCAACGCGTGCGGTAGTGCCATGGCGCTCTGACCCCAAAGCTAAAGCTGCGATCCGGGAGGCGTCCGTCATCCCGCATCAAACGCGGCCTTGAGCCATTCAATACGGCCCTCCTCGACACTCACCACATCAAAGCGGCACGGCGGCAACGTGGCCGCTCGCGCCAGCCAGCTGCGGGCCGCAAAAATGATGCGCCGCTGCTTGACGAACCCCACACTGCCGGCAGCGCCGCCATGCGTTGAAGCGCGGCGGCTGCGCACCTCGACAAACACCACCGTGCCGTCACGCTCGCGCATGATGAGGTCTATTTCGCCGCCCCCGCGCCCCGGCGTCCGATAATTGCGCGTCACCAGACGCAGCCCGGCGTTTTGCAGGTAGTCCAGCGCGTCGTCTTCGGCCGCGTTGCCACGCTTTTTGGTGGTGGATGGTGTCGTGGTGCCCGGGACTGCGGCCTTCTTTTTTAGGATTTCCATGTGAGCGCTTCTTTTGCTTCAGCCCTGGGTGCCGCGCGTGACGCGGCTGCGTCGCAGCATTATCCGCAAGGCGCGCTGTACGTCGTGGCCACGCCGATCGGCAACCTGGCCGACATCAGCCTGCGCGCGCTGCATGTGCTGGCCCTGGTCGACAGCGTGGCCTGTGAGGACACGCGCCACACCCACAGCCTGCTGCGCGCTTATGGCATCGACAAGACGTCGGCGCAGCTCATGGCGGTGCACCAGCACAACGAGCAGGAGGGTGCACAGGCCGTGATCGCACGGCTGCAGGACGGGCAGCGCGTGGCCTATGCGAGCGATGCCGGCACGCCCGCCATCAGTGACCCCGGCGCGCGCCTCGTCGCCGCCGTGCGGGCGGCTGGCTTGCGCGTGGTGCCGCTGCCCGGCGCCAGCAGCATCACCACAGCGCTCAGCGTAGCGGCCAGCCTGGCCGATGGTGCGCACAGCGGCGCCTTTGTGTTTGAAGGTTTCCTGCCGAGCAAGAACGCCGAGCGCGATACCGCCGTGCAGGCCCTGGCCGGCCAGCCACGCGCAGTGGTGCTGCTGGAGGCGCCGCACCGCATTGAGGCCCTGGCCCGCGCGCTGGCCGTTTTGGGCGCACGGCCTGTGACGCTGGCGCGCGAGCTGACCAAGCAGTTTGAAGAAATTGCCACGGTACCCGCGCACGCGCTGGCCGCATGGCTGGCCGCCGACAGCCAGCGCACGCGTGGTGAGTTTGTAGTGGTGGTCCACCCGGCGCAGCAAGAGGCCGCAGCGTCTGACGGTGGGTTGCGGGTGCTCAAGCTGCTGTTGGCGGAGTTGCCACTCAAGACGGCAGCGCGGCTGGCAGCGGAGATCAGTGGGGGCTCCAAGAATGACCTGTACCAGGTGGCGCTGGCCCTGAAGGAAGCGCCGGGTGCGTAACGCAAGCGGCCAACTGAACCTGAACGCGCAGCACACAGGTATGGCGAGCTTCGACTGCACACCACGCTCGCTGCTCATCGGGCTTTGCGCCGTGCTCTGCCAACTGGACGCTGCAGCGCAGCTCAGCGCCGCACCTCCGCCCGCACCGGTCGCGCCTGTGATGCGCGGGCTGTACGCACAGCCTGAAGGCCCCACGGGTTACACCGAACGCAAGGTCGTCATGGCGCGGCATTTCATGGTCGCCACCGCCAACCCGCATGGCACGCGCGCAGGCTACGAGATGCTGCGCGCAGGCGGCAACGCCACCGACGCAGCCATTGCCGCTGCGCTGGTGCTCAACCTCACCGAGCCGCAGTCCTCCGGCATTGGCGGCGGCGCCTTCATGCTGACTTTCAATGCCCGCACCCGCCAGGCCGATGCCTGGGACGGCCGCGAGACCGCCCCCGCCGCCGCGCGACCCGACCGCTTCATGGGCCAGGACGGCAAGCCACTGGGTCTGTGGGAGGCCATCAACTCCGGCCGCTCGGTGGGCGTGCCAGGGGTCCTGCGGATGATGAAGCTGGCGCACGAGCAGAACGGCAAGCTGCCCTGGGCGCGGCTGTTTGAGCCCGCGATCCAGTTGGCCGAAACAGGCTTTGCCGTATCGCCACGGCTGAACGCGTTGATCACCGCCGACACGCGCCTGCGCAACGATGCTGTGGCGCGCGGCTACTTCTTCAACAGCGACGGCACGCCTGTGGCAGTCGGCCAGCCTTTGAAAAACCCGGCCTTTGCCGCGACGCTGCGCCGCATTGCGTCTGAAGGCCCGGACGCCTTCTACAAAGGTGACATCGCACGCGACATCGTCGCCGCCGTGACCGCCCATCGCCTGCCCGGCGACATCACCGAAGCTGACCTGGCCGGTTACGAGGCGAAGCGCCGTGATGTGCTGTGCGGCAAATACCGCGCGTTCAAGGTCTGTGGCATGGGCCCGCCGTCGTCGGGCGCCATCGCCGTATTGGCCATGCTGGGCACCCTTGAGCGCTTTCC
>JACMQX010000038.1 GCA_014376765.1 Ramlibacter sp.
CTCTCATTCCGGGGCGCAAGCACGTGAATACAGCGGCGCAGTGGCTTTCGGGATTGGTTGCCGGTGCGGTGACCGGGCCGGTCAGCAGGGCATGCATTTCTAATGCTGGCAGGGACTGCCACAAATGGCGGAAGCGGTGTCTGCCACTTGAAGGTGTTAGATCGTCTCCGCAAGTTGCGTAAGTCGTTGTATTCATTGGTGAATCATCAAGCCCTTGTGTTGCTTTGTTTCAATCGTTATCATGCAATCCCGTTAAATTTGGCGGGTTGCATGGAGGGTTGCGATTATGGGACGCGTTGCAAAGGCATTGTCCGCACTTGAGGTCGGACGCATAAAAGAGCCCGGGTATCACGCCGTCGGCACGGTGCCCGGCCTTCACCTGCAGGTGAGCAAGGGGACCTCACGGAGCTGGGTATTGCGCATGATGGTGGGCAGCAAGCGACGGGAGATTGGTCTGGGGCCCTTTCCTGCGATAACACTTGCCACAGCCCACCAGAAGGCCAGAGAGACGCGGGAAATTGCCGGGCAGGGGGTAGACCCGATCGATCAGAAAAGATCGCTCCTTTCGGCCCTGAAGGCGGACCAGACCAAGCGCATTACCTTTGAAACGGCTGCCATCGATTACATCAAGGCAAAAGAGTCGGAGTGGCGCAATGTCAAGCACGCCGCGCAGTGGAGAGCCACACTGGAGACATACGCCTACCCGATTATCGGAAGACTGGGGGTGAGTGACATAGGACTGCCGCATGTACTGAAGGTACTTGAGCCTATGTGGACCACGAAAACAGAGACGGCATCGAGATTGCGAGGCCGAATCGAATCGGTCCTTGATTGGGCAACGACCCGGGGCTATCGGTCGGGACTAAATCCGGCGCGGTGGAAAGGTCATCTGGACAACGTGCTTGCAGCACCCGGCAAGATTGCGAAGCACGACCACCACCGAGCAGTTGCCGTCAGTGAAGTCGGCTCGTTCATGGCGGCGCTGCGGAAGATGAATGGCACCGGTGCGCGAGCGCTTGAGTTTGGGATTTTGAACGCTTCACGGTCGGGCGAAGTTCGTGGTGCGAAGTGGTCTGAAATTGATTTGGATGCCGTCATTTGGATCATCCCCGGCGAACGCATGAAGGCTGGGCGCGAGCATCGAATTCCACTGTCTGATGCCTCTGTTGCTCTGTTGAAAGCACTGCCACGCTTTGCGGAGACTGACCTTGTTTTCGTGTCACCACGTGGCGGGCAACTCTCTGACATGACGCTATCCGCAATCATGAGGCGCATGAAGGTGGACGCGGTGCCGCACGGGTTTCGATCGACGTTCCGTGTATGGGCCGCAGAGCGGACCAGTTTTCCCGCCACGGTGGCGGAGATGGCGCTTGCCCACACGAACAGCGACAAGGTCGAGGCGGCTTATCAGCGATCTGATTTGTTCGACAAGAGGCGTCGCATGATGGCAGATTGGGCTGCCTTTTTGTCCAAAGTCGAGGTGAAGAGTGCAACGGTGACGCCTATCAATCGGAGGGCGGCAGCATGACTGTTGGTGGTAATCAAACCGGGCTGGAAGCGTCCTCGATTGAACATGAAGAACTTAGGTGGGGCGCGTTGCGTGAGTCGGATGTTTGGCGCGCGTACTGGGACGCATTGGCTGAAGTCAGGCGGTGGGAATCGACAGACGATAACGGAGTACCGACCGAGATGGCAGCCCGAGATGCCAAGCTCGGAGCAGCGAAAACGCGGCTAGCAAGCGTGGAAGCAATGCTTTCAACAGCAAGCTCAGGAAAACCGGAGCTGGCAACCCGTATGCGACAACGTCTTATCTTTGAGTGGCTGTGCAAGGAGGGGTTTGACGTGAAGGCTTTGCCCATGGAAAGGTCAGGCATTGCACGAGTAAAGGCCAAGGCGCGCAGGGCGCTGGTTACAGGTCGGGGAATATTCGGGGGCAAAACTTCGACAGTGTTCAACCATGCATGGGAAACACTGCGCGCGACCGGAGACATCGCATACAAAGCTGACGACTGAAGACCCCTTCCCAGTTTGGGTAGTTGGGATGGGTTGTGGGTGGATGGGTCGCGTTGTTTTGATTCGTTCTGTGGCATTAAGGAGGCCACGAGACATGAATAAAACTACCCAATCCATCGACCACGTGCCGGACGCCTACATGGTCCGCGCAAAGGAACTATGCGAATGGCTTGGTATTGGCCGCGCAACTCTTTGGCGCTGGCAACGGGAAGGCAATATCTGCAAGCCCGTCAGACTCTCGCCGGGCGTGACCGCGTGGACCGTGGGGGATATCCGGATATGGCTTAAATCACGTTCGCGTGGCTGAGGGGTGCCATGACCAACGTAACTTTGTCGGCTGTCATGGATCAGCTAAACCCGGCCACCACGGAGGCGAGCGACCAATCCTACCGGGCGCCAAAACTTACACCTAAGCAAATCCGCGTATGCCAAGCGTTCATGCGCATGAAGCCGATATGGCGCGAGCAGGTGGACCAGATATCCGGCGCATCGAACGGGCCGGAGATCATGAGCCAACTCAAGCGCAAGGGTCTGCAATGGACGTGCGCAAAGCAACGGAAGATAGATCGTGACGGTAACCCGTGCGAACCGGGGCTGTACACAGTAACTCCAGAGGGTATTGCGACACTTCGCCGCTGGGGCTTCTGATGGACTCCGGTTTTTTCTTCGCCGTGAAATCCATTGGTCTGTCAAAACTGGGGGGCCGCAAACCCTGCTCCCTCTTTGTGGCTGCCCAACACAATAAACGGTCAAGCGCTGAGGTGCTAAAAGCGAGGGGGCGTATTTCGCCCGCGCCCTCTCGCATGAACTACTGTCTCACAGGTCCACACGATCCATCAGCAGTCGTGGCTCTCGCAGTCGAGCTGTTGTCCGCGACGGGCAAAACGCCCAACAAAATGCGTCGTGATTATGTGCAAGCGATAGAAGTGGTTTGCAGTCTGCCAGCGGGCACCACCATTGACACAGTGAGTTTTTTCAATCGGTGCTGGGACTGGTGCGGGGAATGTTTCGGCGTGCACAATATTTTGACTGTGGACGTTCATCATGATGAAAGTACCCCCCATTGCCACATCCTCATTGCTCCGATTGAAAGTGGTCGCTGGGTCGGGGGAGTTCTGATCTCAAAGTCACGCACAGCAGCGTTGCGTAAATCCTTTGCCGCCACCGTTGCGCGCCCGTTCGGCCTGCGCATGGGTGAAAGGCTGATGGGTGCCAGAAAAGCAGAAGCTGTGTCGCTGGTCCTAGGGGCAATCGAAAAAGAGCATCAAGCCCTGTTCGCCAGTCCTGTATGGCCTCTTATTCGGCAAGACATCGAACGCGGCCCTGCGCGGTTCCTGCAGGCGCTGGGGCTGGATGCCCCGCAGGTAAGGCCGGTGAAACAGCGCACAAGTACCCAGATATTCACAAGCGCGGGCAAAGGTCCCAAGCGTGAGACTAATCAGCCCCGTCCGCAGTCAATCCCTATAGGGATTAGCGATGTGCGGCCACGGGGTACGTCGAACCCTATAGGGATTAAGTCCCGTGCCAAAGGTCGCGCATCCCTATCTTGTGTAGGGATCGCATTCCCGAAGCTTCGATCTGCAGACAGTGAGGCATCTAGTTCGGACGCCAGCCTGACCGTTGAGCGAGACTTTGACGAACAAGACTTTAAGCATGCTGCGACGGTTGTTCTTTTCGATGAGGACGGCAATACCCGTGAACGCGAGTGCAGCCAGCCTGACCCTGATGACTACGACCAGACGCGGCTATATTGCTGAAAATCTGCGATCTGGAAGGGGGGCCGACACGCGCCATCAAGACAAACTATTTTGGAGGTTCAATGAGCAGAACATGGACAGAAGCACAGAAGCAACGGCAGCGCGAGCTGATTCAAACGTGGAAGCCATGGACAAAATCGACCGGCCCAAGGTCTGATGCCGGTAAGCAAATTTCCTCGCGCAACGCCTACACGGGCGGGCTGTGGCTGGAGGTTCGGGCCTTGTGCAAGGTCGGCACGGTACTCATCAGGCAGATGAAGAAAGAGGGGAACTGGCCCCCGTCGCGATGAGGTACCGGGCGGCTCTACCTGTCGATACCAGCTTGACAAAAGCTGTGTCACCGCACAAAGTAAAAAGAAGCGCGTGCGAGGCATTGAACGAAAAATGACGGGGGTTTGCGAGAGCATTTCGGGTAGCGCCGCTCAATCAGCGTCAGGGGGAATTGGGCCCAGACCGTTAAGTCCCTGTATCGAGTGGCCCCTCTTCATCCTGCGGACTCGGTGTTTCACCCTCGGCTTTCGAGTCACCTTCAGGTTGTTGCGTTTCGGGTGGCGGTGGCCTTCTTTGGCCGAGCCCGAGTATCCCCTTGCCGCCGCCAAACATCGTCTCGCCCGGCTTTGGCTTGTAGTGGTACGCCACCATATCTCGTTCCTTTTATTCTGGCTCTGGCGGTGTCGGCTGCAAGCCTTCTGGCAACTGCAAAGACTCTGGAATCCGGCCCGTGAAAGCCTTTGACTGATGGCGAGCCTTCAAGAGGCGCAAGGCCCCGGCTATCAAGCCGTCTGCCTCCGTTTCCTGCTCGTTCTCGCCCGATGCGTTTGGTTCGGTAGTCACTTGCTGGTTGGCGGGGTTGGTTTTATCACCTCAGGCACGGAGTCGCTCTCTGTCGGCTTCGCCTCAGGCACCGGTGGCATCTTTCGCCACTTTTCAAAGTTGAGCAGGATTATTCCTTTGCCCCCGCCGAACATCGTCTCGCCCGGCTTCATTTTGTAGCGCTCTACCTTCATATCTTGTGCCCTTCACGTAGTAGCGTAGGTCGGCAGCAACCGAAAGCAGTGTGCATCAGGGCCGCTTATTTGTTGGTGGATGGAGGCTGCTGTTTAACCTTTGGCACAGAGGCGCTCTTTGCAGTCTGGGCATCAGGCGCTGGCGGCGTCTTCTGCCGATTTGCAGGGCCAAGACCCAGTACACCCTTGCCGCCCCCGAACATCGTCTCGCCCGGCTTCATCTTGTAATCGTAGACCCTCGCCATATCTCGTTCCTTTCAAATAGTCTTCGCGGCTGTCGGCTTCCAGTGGTCAGCCGGGCTTTCTCGAATGACGTGATTGCATCGCAGTGAGTTACTTGTCCGTCGGCTCGCTCGGCTTTATCACCTCGGGCACGGAGTCGCACTCTGTTGGTTTGGCCTCGGGAACCGGCGGCTTCTTTCGCCATTTTTCGGAGTTCAACAGCATCACCCCCTTGCCTCCCCCGAACATGGTCTCGTCGGGCTTCATCGTGTACCTGCGAACTATCGCCATATCTTGTTCCTTTCAATCCCAGTGCCGGGGGTTACTTGCTGCCGGGTGGAGTCGGCTCTTTCGTGTTGGGCGTTGAGTCACTCTTGGACGGCTAAGTCTCGGGCACCGGTGGCTTCTTTCTCCACTTTTCAGAGTTCAGCAATATCACTCCTTTGCCACCGCCGAACATAGTCTCGCCGGGCTTCATCTTGTAGTCTCGTGCTGGCATAGCGCGTGCCTTTCAAAACGTATTCATGCAGTAAGGGGAGCTGGTTTCCCAAATCACTTTACTAGTTTTAAAGCAATTAGCAAAATGGGCAGCTTGTATCCCCTTGTTGAAGTGAAAGAAGTCGATTCGAGGTGTTCACGCCAGCTCACCTTCAAAACCAATACCATCCGAAATGAGGCGGTGGCGACTAATCAATGGCTGCACTAGCCATCTCTGAGGACTGAAAAGCATGAGGGTCCGAAAATCAATCTTCTGCGGTGAAGTTGAGTTTGAGAGCATCACTGCCTTCAGCGAGCACTTTGGCATCAGCAAGGAGAAGGTCACCAGAAGGCTTGGCAATGGTTGGTCACCAGCTCAGGCTGTGGGAATTGAACCACCCCCGAAACGGCTAGGCACCACCGGCAAGCCTCTTGTCTTCGATGGGATCGAGTACATCAGCTTGGCAGCCGCTGCTGAAGCATTGGGTCTGGACAAAAAGGTAGTGGCCAGCCGTGTGGCCAAAGGCTATTCTGCAGAGGACGCAATCAGAGGCCACCTCAAAGGTCGTGTTGGACCGGGAAAGGCCATTGAATTTCGTGGTAAGACCTATGGCAGTCGTGAGCAACTCTGCTCCGAGTTTGGGCAAATGTGGAACAACGTCCAACGGCGCGTCAAGCGTGGGTGGAGTATGGAGCAGGCTTTGCTGATTGAGCAGGCCCCACCCCGATTCCGTAACTTTGAAGGTCACGCCAGAGACTACAAATGGAAGGAGGTTAGGTTATCTGCACACGGTGTAGAGCCTGTGCCTGACCTGCAAGGATACAAGTTGTACTTGATAACCAACATGGTTAATCAGAAGGTTTACGTCGGTCTGACCATTGGGCCACTTGAGAAGCGCCTCAAGCAACACTTTGCAGCTGCCCGGCGTGGCCGAAAGTCTGCATTCATGAATGCCATCATGAAGCACGGCGAGGAGGCTTTCAAGATTGAACTCATCAGAACTGACGCGAGGACATATGAAGAGTTGCAGCAGCAAGAGGTGCTTGAAATTGGCAAACGCGATGCTATTCGTAATGGGTACAACACAGCAGCTGGAGGCTCCCTTGGAAGTTCGAAGGCTATCTCCATCGGCGGCAAGACCTACGTTAGCTATGCGGGTGCCGCAGAGGCTTACGGCGTAGACCCGGTCGTATTTGCGTTAAGGGTGTCGCGTTTGAAATGGACGCCCGAACAGGCGGTGGGGTTGGAGAACAGAACGTGGGTAGGAAAGTCACTGCCAGTGAACGTCGCAGGAAGCGCGTTTGAGAGCCTGAGCCAAGCGGCAAAGCATTTTGGGGTTTTGCCCGCGACCGCACATAGCCGTTACCGACTGAAGGGCTGGACCCTTGAGCAATCACTTGGAATTGAACCTCCACCTCATCGCGAAAGCCCGTCGGCCAAGCGGGTATCAATTCTTGGCATCGACTATGAATCTATCGAGGACGCGGCCGTTAGCCTAGGGGTGTCAGCGAACGCATTGAGGCGGTATATCCGATTGGGCTTAACGCCAGATGACGCTTTTGTAAGAACGAGGCGCGAAGGTCCGTAGTGCTGCCCATGCCCTGCCGACAGTCGCTCTTATCGCCAAGCCCGCCGGAAGCGCCCATCGCAAGACCTATTCGCAAATAAGTATTCAATTCAATCTCCAGAGACCGCCAGTGCCTTTGTGTCCCCGCGTTTAAATAACACGACGTACGGTAATCCACCAATTAGAAAGAGGCCCGGATGACACCCAGCTACCACACCAGAATCTGCCCGAACAATGAGCGCAAGCTCAAGGTCTTTTACCGGCCCGAGATGTCGGCTCCTGCCAATGACCTGTACTCGCCTTCGGCATTCAAGCCTAAGCTCGTGGTGGAGGACTGGCTTGCCAATGCAGTGTTGGCTGACGCCATCGAGGTGCAGCACTTTAGCCCAGCCCAGCGGAGCCACTTTGATGCCGTGCATCATCCCGACTACGTCGATGGCGTGATGGGTCTGCGTGAGCCCAATGGATTCGGCACGGTCGATGCAGCCATCGCTGCCACGTTCCCCTACACGGTCGGCTCCATGGTGAGCGCAGCCAAGTACGTGCTGTCCAAGCGCGATGAGGAAGACTGGCGCATGGCGATTTCGCCCACGTCAGGCTTTCACCATGCAGGCTACAACTTCGGCGGCGGCTACTGCACATTCAACGGGCTGATGGCTGCGGCGGTCATGGTCTACACGCTGGGCCTTGCCAAGCGCATCCTCATCATCGACATGGATCACCACTACGGCAACGGCACCGATGACATCATCAAGAAGCTGGGCTTGGCCTACGTGACTCACATCACAGCGGTCAAGTCGTACAAGACCGCAGACGAGGCCTTCGGCGTGATTGGCCGCATGCGTAAGATGATTTTCGACCGCATCAAGCCCGACCTCGTGCTGTATCAGGCCGGTGCCGACATGCACGTTGACGATCCGCTGGGCGGCATCATGACCACGGAGCAGATGATGCACCGCGACCAGACCATCATCAAGGGATGCTCTGACCGGCGCATTCCGTTGGTGTGGAATTTGGCGGGTGGCTATCAGCGTGACGTCAAGGGCACCATCGAGCCCGTGCTAAAGCTACATCGCAACACGGTGCTGACCTGTCTTCACCCAAAGGTGATGGCGATGCTTGAATGGAGTTGAGCGAAGCTCGCTCGTCATCACTTTGGAAGTATGGACTTTGTCGACTTGGCTTTTTCCAAAAGCTCCTCGTATTCAGGGAGTGCCCTAAGCTTCTCTTTGAGCTCTGGGTCTTCCATGATGTCGTCGTGAAGCGTTCGTCCCCTGCTCCATAGCGATCGTCTAACCGTTCGAATTGCTACAAAGGTTATCGGGGTCAGCCACCACACGTTGCCGGTGAAAAGTGCAATTACAGCGCACGCAATGGACGCCAGCATTACTAGGCCAAATAGCACATCCAGCATTTAGTTCCCTCCAACGCCATGGGCGGTCGCAACTTTTACGGTGCGATGCACTCGCCTGTCAAGTGACTATGAGATCGGGTGATGGTGCAGGTTAAACATGAGTAAGTTACAAACTTACCTCTGTGCTCTAGCTGGCGTCGTTGCCCTTCTCTGTCCAAATCATTGTGCCTCCCGCTTGGCGCATGCGGAATCTGGTGAATCTGGCTACTCCAAAGGCATCTGTATATCGAATCTCGCCCCAGACATAGAACTTCAAAACACCCTCAAGAATTTGTTGTATTTCGATGCTGTTCAGCGGGGCATCGAGGCGCAAGGTCATGTCCGATTTTGCCCTCGGATGAAGAACAAACTTGCTAGCAGTTTCGGTAAAGTCAACTTCAAACGGTTGATCTTCTGTGTAGCGCCCGAGACATGCGGTGTGGTGTACGCCATAGGCGATGGTGCTGCCTTCATTGAATATATGGAACTTAAGCCCAATGGTGTGCATCTCCTCCAAGGTAGAGGCGGGATATTTATCATGAGGGCGAATGCCAACGTATGCCCGAAGCTGCCTTTGCGCCGTGTCCTCAGCGCCGACAGCCAAGCGATGTGTGGACTTCCACAATCGAACAGTGAAGAACGCCAGTACCAACGTGAAAAAAGAGATTGGGTCTTCAACAACCTTAAGCAGCCACGCAAATACGGCTTCCAAGACGCGCGATATGCCGCTTGGCTTGTTTTCTTGTTGGGGATTATTTTCTGCGGAATAGCGCACTACTGTCTCGATCACCGACGCAGGGTTTTGCACTGGTTGTGATGCGTCGGCCTTTGGTTGAGCTGCCTCTGTGGCTTGCTGCTTTTTGTCGGTGCTAAGGATTGGCTGTGAAAAAGCAGCCCCCGCAAAAAATACTAAGCCAATTACTTGCACCCTCTTCATGGTCGCCCCGGTTGTTATGCCGGGGATTCTGCGCTCAACCGTTCGTTTTTGTCATCAGGACAATGTCCTCCATGCTCCACAGGAAGTCAGTGACACCCGCTTCCATGGCCGGAGTGGTCTTGATGCTCGTGTGAATCTTCACGAAGTTGGAGACCATGAAATAGAACCTCATCGCGTGCATGTGGTTCGCCATCTTCTTTGAGAAAGCATTGGTCAGACGGGTCAGGCGGCGATTGCCCATGCCAGTGACAGGTTCGAACGCTCCACGATGCTGGTACTGATGAATTCCTCCTTGGGGTACCGTAAGCGCACTCAAGGGCGGAAGAACACGTTTCGGATTACAGGCGTCGTATTGGGAATGTCATGTTGACATCATCAAGCACGTGACAAATTGGCGGGTTTTATGGCGGGTGGGTCTTGCAAAAGGCCGTAGAACTCGCATGATTGCTCACTGTCTGGCGGAAGCGGTGAGATTCGAACTCACGGATGTCGTAAAACATCGCCAGTTTTCAAGACTGGTGCATTCAACCGCTCTGCCACGCTTCCGAGCGGCAGATTCTACCTTTGCTGCGCAGGGGCCATGGGCTGCCGGGGCGCAAGACATGACTTGTGCCGGCCAGACTGACAGTCCGGCGCCATTTGCGGGGCATTGCCACAGGCGCTTGCATTGCGGTCAAAATGGCCTGATGTCGTTCATTTTCCTTGTTGGTCCCGAGCCTGTCGGCATAGTCGGCCGATTGCATGAGCACGTCTAACAACCATTCTGACTCCAGCGTTTTTCTGCCAGGAGCCGCTGCAGCGGCCGTGCCGAAAATTGACCGCATCTCCCGCAAGGCAGGCGACTGGTGCCATCGCTCGGCAGCAGGCCTGTCGGACGCGCTCATCATGATGGTGGACGACGAGCCGCTCAACATCGAGATGACGGGCAGCTGGCTGATGGATGCAGGCTACCGGCACTTTGTGGCCACGCACGAGCCAGAGCTGGCCATTGGCATGATGCGCGACAACCGCCCAAGCCTGTTGCTGCTGGACCTGTCGATGCCCCGCGTGAACGGGATGTCGATCCTGCGGGCCATGCACGATGATCCGGCGCTTTGCCATGTGCCGGTCATTGTGATGACCAGCAGCGTCGATCCCCAGGACAGGATTGACGCACTGACCGCAGGCGCCATGGACTTCCTGCCCAAGCCAGCCGACCCAACCGAGCTGGCGCTGCGTGTGCGCAACACCCTGGCGGCCGCTATGTACCGCGACTACCTTGCGCACCATGACGCGCTGACGGGCCTGCCCAACGGACTCAAGTATGCGGAAGCGGTGGAGGCCGCGCTGGAGGCTGCGCAGAGCGCTGCGACGCCGGGCGGTCTGATCCACCTGGGGGTGCACCGCCTCGAACTGGTGATCGACGCCATGGGGCGTGACGCAGCGGACACGGTGTTGCGGCGCATTGCCAGCCGTTTGACGCAGTGCATCGCCGCGCCGCCGGCAAGGGCCGCGCCGGGCGCAGGGGGAGCAAACGGGTCAGGGCCGTCTCTGTACCGGCTGGACGATGGCGGTTTCGCCGTCCTCGCGCCTTCCTGCAGCCGCGCAGCGCTGGCCGGTTTGAGCGCGCGTCTGCTGGAGGCGGCAACCATTGGCTTGCCGCATGACGGTGCACCCCCCATCGTTCTGGACTGCCGCATCGGCGTGGCGGTGTTCCCTGATGACGGCGGCGACGCCGGCGCGCTGGTCAACAACGCTGGCACGGCCATGCGCCATGCCCTGCAGGCAGACGGGGAGCCTTGCGAATTCTTCAAACCCGTCTTCAAGGAGCTTGCCCTGGCACGTCTGGCTGGGCTGGAGCCCGGTGCGGCAGAGTCCCGTCGCCCTGAAGCATCGGGAGCGGCCGCAGCGCGGGATGGCGAAGCTGTTGCAGGGGCGCTGCTGGATGCCGCCCACTTGCATGATGCGATCCTCAACGCCCTGCCTGCGCGCCTGGCCGTCCTGGATGCGGGAGGCAACATCTTCAGGGTCAATGAAGCCTGGGGCGCGTCGCGTGAAGAACTGCCAGGCGTGGGCGCCGCCTATGCCCAGGTCTGCGCCAGTTTCGGCCAAACCCCATTCCTCACCCGCGGCATGACCGTGGGTGTGCGCCGGGTGCTGGAGGCTGAGGCCTCCGAATATCGGGAGGAGTACAGCCAGGCCGCGAGCGGGCTGTGGTTTGAACTGGTGGTGGCCCCCTTGAACCGGCAGACGCGGCAGGGCGTGCTTTTGGTATTGCGTGATGTCACCGCCCGCAAGCAGGCTGCCGAAGCGCAGCGGCGCGACCGGCAGCTGCTGGACAACATCGTCGAGAACATTCCCACTGCCGTGCAACTCAAGGCCGTGGGCGACGAGCTGCGCATCGTGCTGTGGAACAAGGCTGCCGAGGCGATCTACGGGATCGACCGCAAGCAGGCCATCGGCAGCACTGTGCATGACCTGTGGCCTGCGGCAGAGGCTGCCGCCATGACGGCGGCTGAGCTGGACCTGGTGCAGCGCGGTGGCCAGCTGGACTTTCCCGACCGGCTGGCCCACAACTGGCTCGACCGCGAGATTCACCTGCACTTGCGCAAGGTGCCGCTGTATGACGACACCGGCGCTGCAACGCACCTGCTGGTAATTGCCGATGACGTCACCGGCCAGCTGGAACGCGAGGCCGCCCTGCGCGAGAGCGAGGAGCGTTTTCGCAGCCTGGTGCAGATGTCCACCGACTGGTACTGGCAGCAGGATGCGCACAACCGGTTCACCTTTTTCTCGGGCGATGACGAGACGTCCGAGATCCCGTATCGCTCCTACACCATGGGCCTGACGCCCTGGGAGCTGCCGCACCGCCACGCATTCAGCTGCACCTGGGAGGAGCACCGTGAGATGCTGAGTCAGCACCTGCCTTTCAAGGGTTTTGAGTACATCTACCGGCCGCCGGGTGAGTCGCCCACCTATGTCTCGGTGAACGGCGAGCCGATGTTCAACAGCGATGGCGTGTTCACCGGCTATCGCGGTACGGCCAGCGACATCACTGCGGCCAAGGCGGCAGCGCTGGAAATTGTGGGGCTGAACACCAAACTGGAAGAGCGTGTGAAGCAACGCACCCGGCAGCTGGAAGTTGCCAACAGCGAGCTACAGGCCTTTGCGTATTCGGTGGCGCACGACATTCGGGGCCCGTTGATCAGCTTGAGCGGATTCACGCACCTTATCGAGCGCAACAGCGGCTCCTCGCCGCAGGAGGCCGAGCGGCGCTTCCATGCAGTGGGGCGGATCCGCGCGGTGGTGCGGCAAATGGATGAGCTGACGGGCGGGCTGCTGTCGCTGGCGCAGCTTGCGCGGGTGGGCATGAGTTGGGTGCCGTCCAACATCACCGAGCTGGCCACCCGCGTCCATGAGCGGCTGGCGGAAACAGACAAGGCGCGGGTGGTGGAGTTCAAGGTGGCCCCCGGCATGGCGGCGCCCTGCGATGCTGTCCTGATGACGCAACTGCTGGAGAACCTGATTGGCAACGCCTGGAAATTCACGGCGGGAAAGCCCGGGGCGAGCATCAGCGTCGGCTGTGAGCAGGACACGCAAACGGGCGTGCGCTATTTTGTGCGGGACAACGGCGCCGGCTTTGATGCCGCGCACGCGACCACGCTGTTCAACGCCTTCCAGCGCTTTCACGAGCCCAAGGAATTCACCGGCACGGGCGTAGGCCTGGCCACGGTCCACCGCATCATCACCCGCCATGGGGGCAAGGTCTGGGCAGAGTCAGCGCCGGGCGCGGGTGCGACGTTCTATTTCACGCTGGGCGACGCGCCGCCTGCCTGAAGCAGCATGCCCTTGGCTTCAATGAAAGCCACCACCTGGGCCAGTCCGTCATTCGTCTTGAGGTTGGTCATGACAAAGGGCTTGAGGCCCTGCGAAGTGGTGCGCATGCGGATGGTGTCAGCCCGCATCACCCCCAGGTCTGCGCCCACGTAAGGCGCCAGGTCGGTTTTGTTGATGACGAAGAGATCACTCTTGGTGATGCCGGGGCCCCCCTTGCGCGGGATCTTCTCGCCGGCCGCCACGTCAATCACGTAGATCGTCAGGTCGCTCAACTCGGGGCTGAAGGTGGCGGCCAGGTTGTCGCCGCCGGACTCGATGAACACCACGTCGGCATCGGGAAAGTCTTCCAGCATGCGGTCTATGGCTTCGAGGTTGATGGAGGCGTCTTCGCGAATGGCGGTGTGCGGGCAGCCGCCGGTTTCCACACCCATGATGCGTTCAGCCGCCAGCGCGCCGCTCACGGTGAGCAGGCGCTGGTCTTCCTTGGTGTAGATGTCATTGGTGATGGCGACCAGGTCGTACTGCCCGCGCATGGCCTTGCACAGCATTTCCAGCAATGTGGTTTTGCCGGAACCGACCGGGCCGCCTATGCCTACCCGCAGGGGCGGAAGCTTCTTCGTGCGGTTGGCAATATGGTGAAACGTCATGATCTGAACAGCCTGGAGTATTGGGTTTCGTGTTGCGCCGACAGGATGGCCAGCATGGGGCTGAAGGCCTGGCGGTCATCGTCATTCAATGCCATGGCCTGGTCCACGGCGGCGGGGATGTCTGCTGCCAGGCGCGCCAGGATGCGTTGGCCCGAGCTCTGGCCCAGCGGCACGGCCTTGAGGGCCGCCTGCATCATGTTCTCGGCCCAACCAAAGGCAAACGCGATCAGGCAGTCGCGCACGGGGGCCTGCGTCTGCGATGCTGCCAGCGCGAAGGCGACGGGGTAAGTCGGGTCCTTGTCAGCGAACCAGCTGACCTGGTCTTGCAGCAGATCATGGTTGCGCATCCACAGAGCGAGCGAGCGGCCCATCTGCGTCGTCTGCAGCCGCAGCTCGCTGGTCTCGCGGGTTTGCAACACCCAGGTGTTGAGGGTTTCGATGCGGGCCAGGTCGGCGTTGCGCCATGCCTGGATGGCCTGCGCGGCAACGGCGAGGTCGCTGCGGGCCAGGGCGATGTGGAGTTGGTCGGCCAGCCAGTCGGCTGCTGCAGTCTCGGTCGTAACGCCAGCTCGGTCGACCGCTGCTTCCAGGGCTTCGGAGTACGAGAAGCCGCCTACGGGCAGTGCGGGCGAGGCCAGCCAGATGAGCTGGATCAGGCTGGCGGCAGGCAGCCCGGCCGCGACCTCAATGCGGGTGGGGATGGTTGTGGTCATGCGCGTGCCCACCATCAGTGGCAGTGCCCTGCGGTTCATCAGGCATGAGCTCAGGCGCCCAGGGCCTGAAGCCTTTGGGCTTGGCTGGTGCCTGCCCATGGCTGTGGTGGTGCGGCGCTGCCTGCGCGCCATAGGCGCCGCCCTCCGGCTCAAAAGCAGAGTCCTGCGCGCTGACGATCAGGTGCATGCTGCGCAGCATGTCAGCCAGCACATGGTCGGGTTCAATCTTCAAATGGTCGGGCCGCAGTTCAATGGGCACATGCCGGTTGCCCAGGTGGTAGGCGGCACGGGTGAGGTCAAAGGGCGTGCCGTGCTCGCTGCAATGCGTGATCACCAGCACCGGCTGAGGCGCAGCAATCACCTTGATCAGCGAGCCGTCTTCGGCCACCAGTACATCGCCGCCACGCACCAGGGTGCCGCGCGGCAGGAACACGCCGATCTGGCGGCCTTGCGAATCCGTCGCTTCAAAGCGGCTTTTCTGGCGCACGTCCCAGTCCAGCTGGACCGTGGCGCCGCGTTTGAGGAGCACTGGGGCAAGCCCCTTGCCTTGAGGGAGCAGTTTGGAGACCTGGAGCATTTAGAAAAGAAAGTAGCGTTGCGTCATCGGCAGCGTGGTGGCCGGCTCACAGACGAGCAGCTGGCCGTCCGCGCGCACGGAGTAGGTTTGCGCGTCGATTTCCATCTTCGGCGCGTACGCATTGTGGATCATGTCCTTCTTGCGCAGCCCGCGTATGCCCTTGACCGCACTCACGTTTTTTTGCAGGCCAAAGCGCTCTTTGACGCCTGCCTTCATGCCGGCCTGCGACAGGAAGGTGAGCGAGCCTTTGGCGAGTGCGCCGCCATAGGCGCCGAACATCGGCCGGTAGTGCACCGGCTGCGGTGTGGGGATGGATGCATTGGGGTCGCCCATGGCTGCCATGGCAATGAAGCCGCCCTTTAGAACGGTTGATGGCTTCACGCCGAAAAACGCGGGGCGCCAGATCACGAGGTCTGCCCACTTGCCCACTTCAATCGAGCCCACCTCATGCGCCACGCCGTTGGTGATGGCGGGGTTGATCGTGTATTTGGCGATGTAGCGCTTGGCGCGGAAATTGTCATTGCGTGCGCCGTCGCCGTCCAGCTTGCCGCGCTGCATCTTCATTTTGTGAGCCGACTGCCAGCAGCGGATGATCACTTCCCCCACACGGCCCATGGCCTGCGAGTCGCTGGAGAACATGCTGATCGCGCCCAGGTCGTGCAGAATGTCTTCAGCTGCAATCGTCTCCTTGCGGATGCGGCTTTCAGCAAAGGCCAGGTCCTCGGCAATGGCCGGGTCCAGATGGTGGCAGACCATCAGCATGTCTACATGTTCGTCCACCGTGTTGACGGTGTAGGGCATGGTGGGGTTGGTGGATGCCGGTAAAAAGTTCGGCTCACCCACCACCCGCAAAATGTCCGGCGCGTGGCCGCCGCCCGCGCCTTCGGTGTGAAAGGCGCAGAGCACGCGGCCCTTGGTCGCGGCAATGGTGTCTTCCACAAAACCGGATTCGTTGAGCGTGTCGGAGTGGATGGAAACCTGGGTGTCGGTGGCCTCGGCCACATCCAGGCAATTGCTGATTGCAGCGGGTGTGGTGCCCCAGTCTTCATGCAGCTTGAGGCCGATCACGCCGGCATTCACCTGTTCATGCAGGGCAGCAGGCAAGCTGGCGTTGCCCTTGCCGAGCAAGCCCAGGTTCATGGGGAAACCGTCAGCCGCCTGAAGCATGCGCTCGATGTTCCATGGCCCGGGCGTGCAGGTGGTGGCAAAGGTGCCGGTGGCCGGGCCAGTGCCGCCGCCGATCATGGTAGTGATGCCTGAGGTGAGCGCCTCCTCGATCTGTTGCGGCGAGATGAAATGGATGTGCGCGTCAATGCCGCCGGCTGTGACGATCATGCCTTCGCAGCTGATGATCTCGGTGCCCGGGCCGATGATCATGTCGACCCCAGGCTGCACATCAGGGTTGCCCGCCTTGCCGATGGCGGCGATGCGGCTGTCCTTCAACCCGATGTCGGCTTTGACGATACCCCAGTGGTCGATGATGAGGGCGTTGGTGAGGACGGTGTCCATCGCGCCTTCAGCCTGGGTGCGCTGCGATTGCGCCATGCCGTCGCGAATGGTTTTGCCACCGCCGAACTTGACCTCTTCGCCGTAGCTGCCGGCGCGCAGGGTGTAGTCGTCTTCCACCTCGATGATGAGTTCAGTGTCGGCCAGCCGCACGCGGTCGCCGATGGTGGGGCCGAACATTTCGGCATAGGCGCGGCGTCCAATCGTTGCCATCAGAGAGCCCCCTGCACAGTGCCGCGAAATCCGTAGACGAGCCGTGCACCGGCGAAGTCCACCAGCTCAACGGTGCGCTGCTGACCCGGCTCAAAACGCACAGCCGTGCCCGATGCGATGTTCAGCCGCATGCCGCGCGCAGCGTCACGGTCAAAGCCCAGCGCACCGTTGGTTTCAGCAAAGTGGTAGTGCGAGCCGACCTGGATGGGCCGCGTTCCCGTGTTCTGCACCACCAGCGTGAACGTGCGCCGGCCGGTGTTGAGCGCGTGGTCGGGGCCGTCGGTGAAAAGTTCGCCAGGGATCATGAGAGTCAGACGATGGGTTGGTGCACGGTGACGAGCTTGGTGCCGTCGGGAAAGGTGGCTTCCACCTGGATGTCGGGGATCATTTCGGCAATGCCGTCCATCACGTCGGCGCGGGTGAGGATGGCCCGGCCTTCGCTCATCAGCTGGGCAACCGTCCTGCCATCGCGCGCGCCTTCCATGACAGCTGCGCTGATGAAGGCTACCGCCTCCGGGTAGTTGAGCTTCAGGCCGCGCGCGCGGCGCCGTTCGGCCAGCAGGGCCGCGGTGAAGAGGAGCAGCTTGTCTTTTTCACGGGGGGTGAGTTCCATCAAAACATTATGGAACAAGGCGTGCGCTACGCCATACGCCGGACGGCGCATGCAGGCATGGAACCTGCACATGCCAAAGGTGAGCCAACCCATCATCCCGATCTACCCCGCAGACGACGCGCCCCAGCGCATCGTCAAGGTCAGGCGCGACTACAACAGCTGGGTCGGCAGCGAAACGATGGAAGATTACGCGCTGCGCTTCACGCCGCAGCGCTTTCGCAAGTGGTCCGAGTGGCGCGTGGCCAACACTGCTTTTGGGGCAGCCTCATTCCTGATCCTGGAGGCCGTGGGTGCCACGCTGCTGGTGAAGTACGGCTTCATGAACGCGTTCTGGGCGATCCTGACCACCGGGCTGATCATCTTCCTGGCCGGCGTGCCGATCAGCGTTTATGCGGCCCGCTACGGGGTGGACATGGACCTGCTCACCCGAGGCGCGGGCTTTGGCTACATCGGCTCCACGCTCACCTCGCTGATCTACGCGTCCTTCACCTTCATCTTTTTTGCGCTGGAGGCGGCCGTCATGGCCTATGCGCTGGAACTGGCGCTGGGCATACCGCCGGTGTGGGGCTACCTCGTTTGCGCCCTGGTGGTGATCCCCCTGGTGACGCACGGCGTGTCGGCCATCAGCCGCTTGCAGGTCTGGACGCAGCCGCTGTGGCTGGTGATGCTGATCGTGCCGTTTCTCTATGTCTTTTCCATGGATCCCGGCGCGTTCGCCGGGATCACGCACTACAAAGGTGAAAAAGCGCTGACCGGTTCATTCGACATGCACATGTTTGGGGCGGCCCTGACGGTGGGCATTGCCCTCATCACGCAGATGGGCGAGCAGGCGGACTACCTGCGCTTCATGCCCGTTCACACCGCCGCCACCCACAAGCGCTGGTGGTTCGGCGTGATTGCCGGCGGGCCGGGCTGGGTGCTGCTGGGCGTGGTGAAGATGCTGGGCGGTGCGTTTCTGGCCTACCTGGCCATCAAACACATGGTCCCGCTGGACCGGGCAGTCGACCCGAACCAGATGTACCTGGCGGCTTATGAATACGTCTTCCCCCACTATGGCTGGGCAGTGGGCGCCACGGCCGTGTTCGTGGTGATCTCGCAGCTCAAGATCAACGTGACAAATGCCTATGCCGGCTCGCTGGCCTGGTCGAATTTTTTCTCCCGGCTCACGCACAGCCACCCGGGCCGGGTGGTGTGGGTGGTGTTCAACACGCTGATCGCGTTCATGCTGATGGAGATGAATGTGTTCCAGGCGCTGGGCGATGTGCTGGGGTTGTACTCCAACATTGCGATTGCCTGGATCATGGCGGTGGTAGCGGACCTGGTCATCAACAAGCCGCTGGGCCTGTCGCCGCCGGGGATCGAGTTCAAGCGGGCGCATTTGTACGACATCAACCCGGTGGGGGTGGGTGCCATGGCGCTGGCTTCTGTGCTGTCCATCTCGGCGCATCTTGGCTTCTTCGGGCCAACAGCGCAGGCCTTCTCCGCGGTGATTGCGATGGCGACTGCGTTCATCACTGCGCCGCTGATTGCCTGGGTGACCCAGGGCAAGTATTACATCGCAAGGCAATCCGTCGCGCCCGCCGCGGAGCATCTGCACACTCAGCGCTGCGTGATCTGCGAACGGGAGTACGAGGGCCCTGACATGGCCCACTGCCCCGCCTACCAGGGTGCGATCTGCTCGCTGTGCTGCACGCTGGACGCGCGCTGCGGCGACCTGTGCAAGCCAGGCGCCAGCCTGTCGTACCAGTGGTCTGCTGCGCTGCGCTGGGCGCTGCCCCGGCGCATCTGGCCCTACCTGGACACGGGCCTGGGCCACTTCATTTTGTTAATGCTCATCATCGTGCCGCTGCTGGCCACCGTGTTTGGCCTGCTCTACCACCAGGAGCTGCGCGCGCTGACCGAAGCGCTGGCCGACACACTGGTTGTCGACGCGCCCGAAGCTGCGCTCAAGTCGGGCTTTCTCAAGGCCTACATGGCGCTGCTGGTGACGGCGGGCATCGTCGCCTGGTGGCTGGTGCTGGCGCACAAAAGCCGGCAGGTGGCGCAGGAAGAATCCAACCGCCAGACGCATTTGCTGATGAAGGAGATCGAGTCCCACCGCCAGACGGATGAGGCGCTGCAGCAGGCCAGGGTCATTGCCGAGCAGGCCCGCCATGCAGCTGACCATGCCAACCAGGCCAAGAGCCGCTACATCAGCGCCATCAGCCATGAGCTGCGCACGCCGCTCAACAGCATCCTGGGTTATGCGCAGTTGATGGGTGAGGACGCGTCCGTGCCGCCGCACCGCAAGCAGGCCGTGAATGTGATCCGCCGGGGTGGCGAGCATTTGCTGTCGCTGATTGAAGGCACGCTGGACATTGCGCGCATTGAGGCGGGCAAGCTCACGCTGACGGTGAAGCCCATGCAGTTTGCCGACATCGTGCATGAGATCGCCAGCATGTTCGAGCTGCAGGCCTCGGGCAAGGGGCTGCACTTTCACTTTGAAGTGTCGGGCGCGTTGCCCGAGGTGGTGCGGGCCGATGAGAAACGGGTGCGGCAGATTCTGATCAACCTGCTGGGCAACGCCATCAAATTCACGGCGGCCGGCAGCGTGACTTTTCGTGTGCGGCATGCGCGCGAGATGGCCAGCATCGAAATTGAAGACACGGGCCCCGGGCTTACGGTGGCCGAGATGGAGCGCATCTTCGAGCCCTTCACCCGCGCGGCTACGGCGGGCCCTTCTGCACCGGGCGCGGGTCTGGGCCTGACGATTGCCAAGATGCTCACCGACCTGATGGGGGGTGAGCTCACCGCCACCAGCACACCGGGCGAGGGCTCGGTGTTTCGGGTAAAGCTGTTTTTGCCCGAGGTCCACCTCAAGCCCGGCGTTGCAGTGGCACCCGTGCAATCGCAGCCGCAAAAACCAAGGCGCGGCTACAGCGGCCCGCGCCGCCGCGTGCTGGTGGTGGACAACGAAGAGGCCGACCGTGAGCTGCTGGTCAGCCTGCTGGAGCCTTTGGGCTTTGAGTTGCGCGTAGCCACCAGTGGCCATGATTGCCTGGACCTGCTGGCGACTGGCTACCAGCCTGACGCGATCCTCATGGACCTGGCCATGCCAGGCATTGATGGATGGGAGACGGTGCGCCGCCTGCGCACAAGCCCGTCCGGCACAATGGTGACGCCGCCTGTGGCGATTGTCTCGGCCAATGCATTCGACAAGGCGCTGGACAACGATGTGGGCATACGGCCCGAGGACTTCATCCTGAAGCCGGTGCGCCACGCCGAGTTGCTCGACTGGCTGGAGCGGCATTTGGCGATCGAGTGGGCGGAGGGCGCACTGCCACGCGAGGGTGCCGCGCCAGAGGCCATACGCCCGCCTCGCGTGTACCCGCCCCAGCAGCAACTCGACGCACTGGCAGAGGTGGTGACGCTTGGTTATTACCGCGGCATCATGAACCAGCTGGACGAGATTGAGTCGGCGCATCCAGCCAGTGCCGGTTTTGTGCTGGAGATGCGCGAGCTGGCCAGGCAATTCCAGTTCGAGAACATGAACCGAATCCTTCAACAAGAACCACGGGCACCCCATGCATCCCAGCAACTCTGAAGTCATGTCTGGCCGGCCTGTACAACGGCAAATTGCCGCGCAGATCGAGACGCGCCACAACCCGTCCCGGGATCTGCGCCTGGACCGCGCCAACAGCGAGGTGGTGCTGATCGTGGACGACGTGCCCGACAACCTCTCGGTGCTGCATGACGCACTGGACGAATCAGGCTACACCGTGCTTGTAGCCACCCACGGCGAGGCGGCCTTGCAGCGCGCCGCGCAGGCCCTGCCCGACATCGTGTTGCTGGACGCGGTGATGCCCGGCATGGACGGCTTTGAAGTGGCCAGGCGTTTGAAGTCCAACGCACTCACGGCGCACATCCCGATCATCTTCATGACGGGCCTGACCGAGACCGAACACCTGGTGGCGGCGCTGGAGGCTGGCGGCGTGGACTATGTGACCAAGCCGATCAAACCCAAGGAAGTTCTGGCCCGCATGAACGTGCACATGGCGGGCGCAAGGCAGGCAAGGCAGACGCGCAGCGCACTTGACGCGTTCGGCTATGCCAGCATCACTGTGCGCGCAAGCGACGGGCGGCTGATGTGGCAGACGCCGCTGGCGCGCGAGCTGCTGCAATCTTTCTTTGGCGCTGCGTCCCCCAACGCGCCAGACGCGGTGCAGACCTGGTTGCGCCACCAGTTGCCGCTGCTGGTTGAAAACACCGAGCCTCCTCGCCTGGCCATCGAGCAGGGCGCGCGGCGCCTGACTTTCCGCCTGCACCAGCAGGCGGGAGACGACGACTGGCTGATCGTGATGCGTGAGGTGTCAGACGCCTCCATCATCGAGGCGATGAGCCTCTCTTTCAAGCTCACCGCCCGCGAGGCCGAGGTGCTGTACTGGGTCGTCAAGGGCAAGATCAACCGCGACATCGGCGACATCCTGGGTACGAGCCCGATGACGGTGAAGAAGCACCTGGAGCGCGTGTTTGCCAAGCTTGGCGTTGAGACGCGCACCGCTGCGGCTGGGATGGCGATGAACCGGATACGGCAGTTTCATCCGCAGTTTGAGGGGTGATTGGCGAGTGCCCGCCTTATCAATGGCCGCGCCTGCCGCGCCAAGAAATGGTGCCGCGCTGTTGTACGGTTTCTCTCGTTTCTTTTGTAGCTCTGCGGTGAGCGATGCGTGCGCCGACCTCATCGCTGTCCTGAATTTTGATCTGACCCCAAAGCCTTATTACTTGCTCCGGACGACCTTGCAGTGGCGACCTCTTACGCAGCCCCGCCGAGTGAAGCGGCGTACATTAACCCGATGACTGAACTCATCCTGATTCGCCACGGCGAGACCGACTGGAACCGGGAGTTGCGCTTTCAAGGCCAGGTGGATGTGCCGCTCAATGCAGTCGGGCATGAGCAGGCACGTCGGCTGGCGCAGCGTCTTGCGGGTGAGCGTGTGCACCAGCTCTATGCAAGCGATCTGCTTCGCACCCAGCAGACTGCCCAGCCTTTGTCTGAGCAATTGCAATTGCCTGGTGTCCCGGATCCGGCCCTTCGCGAACAGGCCTTCGGCCATGTCGACGGCATGCGGGTGGACGACATCAAGGCGCAGCACCCCGACGCCTGGAACCAGTGGACTCGCTTTGATGCCGACTGGGCATTTGAAGGCGGCGCCGAGAGCACGCGAAGCTTCCATGCACGGGTGATGGACGCAGTGCGCCGCATGGTGGCTGCGCATCCAGGTGAAACGCTGCTGTTGGTCACGCACGGCGGGGTGCTGGACATGATCTACCGCACGGTGCGCGCGCTGGACCTGCATGGCCCGCGTCAGAGCGATATCCCGAACGCCGGCCTCAACCGCGTGCGCTTTGATGGCGATGCGATGGACATCGTGTCCTGGGCCGATGTGCAGCATCTGGCTGACCTTCCGCCACAGCCGGTCTACGATCAATCCAGATTGGCAAGCACCAAGCCCAAGCGTTAGTGTCTTGCTGCGCGAAGCTCAGGATGCTGGCGACACGCGCCGCGCAGGCGATGACGCCTTCCATGCAGTCGTTCACCAGTGGCAGGGCGGCGTCGCTTTCCAGCGTCACCGGGTTGCCCAGCATCTCCAGCATCTTGCCCGTCATTGCTGCGCTGTCTGCAGCCTTCAGCCCCAGGACATGCTTGACAGGTCGTTGATGAAAATCGGCATGTCTTTCCACAGGCCCTTGATGTTCTTGTTCGCGACGGTGATCCACTGCGGCTGGTACAGGAACGCATGAACCGAGTCTTCGGCCAGCAGGCGCTGTGCATCACCCAGCAGCTTGGCGCGGTCGCTCTCGCGCGGCGTGGTTCTGATCTTGTTGTAAAGGTCGCTGAACTTGGCCGACTCGTAGCCCCAGTAGTAGCCAGGCTTGGCAAAGTTGCCCAGGTCAAACGGCTCCACGTGCGAGATGATGGTCAGGTCGTAGTTCTTGCTGCCGTAGGTACCCGACAGCCACTGCGCCCACTCCACGTTTTGCAGCTTGACGTTGATGCCAACTTTAGCCAGCTCCGCCGCGATCACCTCGCCGCCCTGGCGGGAATAGGGCGGCGGCGGCAGCGTCATGGTCAGTTCCAAAGGCAGTGCGACGCCGGCTTCCTTGAGCAGGGCCCTGGCCTTCTCTGGGTTGTAGGGGTTGACGCCCGTGGTGTCCACATAACCAAGCGCGCCGGGCACGTAGTGGCTGCCGATGGGGGTGCCGTAGCCGTCGCCCGCGCCCTGGATCACGGCCTTGCGGTCGATGGCAGCGGCAATCGCGCGGCGCACCCGAACGTCGGTGAGCGGCTTCTTGCTGTTGTTGATGGCCAGGATGGTTTTGGCCCGCGAGCCCGACACCAGTACCTGGAATTTCGCGTTGCTCTTGAACTGCGGCACGCTGCGCGGCGTGACGCGCGGGAAGGCGTCCACGTCGCCGGCCAGCAGCGCCGCAACTTGGGCAGCGGGGTCGGAGATGAAGCGGAACTGCGCTCGCTTGAGCTTGATGGCGGATGCATTGCGAAAGCCGTCCCACTTGCGCAGCGTGACGGACGAGCCCTTGACCCAGTTGTCCAGCTTGTACGGGCCTGTGCCCACTGGCGCCGTGGCATTGGTGGCGGCGCTCTTGGGCTCCACGATGATGGCGGTGGCCTGGCCCATCAGGAACAGGAAGTCTGGGTCCAGCTCCTTGTTGATGATCACGAGGGTGTGCTCGTCCATTGCGGCCACGCTGTCCATGCTGGCGAAGGTGCGCTTGTCCTTGTTGGTGCTTTTGTCAGCGCCGGCGCGCTCGAACGAGAACTTGACGGCTGCCGCGTTGAAAGGTTCGCCGTTATGGAACTTCACGCCACGGCGCAGCTTGAAGGTGTAAGTGCGCAGGTCGGGCGAGACCTCCCAGCTTTCGGCCAGCAGCGGCGACACCGTGCCGTCGCTGTTGATTTTGGTAAGCGTTTCGAACACGTTGTATTGCACGATCTCGGCAATCGCCGATGCGGCGCCTGCTGTTGGGTCCAGGCCCGGCGGCTCAAGGGCCATGGCCAGTACGATGCCTTCCTTGCGGCTTTGGGCGATGGCGGGAAGCGCAAAGGGGCTGCTGGCCAGCGCGGCGGCAGAGGTGAGGACGGAACGGCGTTTCAACATGGCGTGGACTCCAGAAGCGACGGGATTTTGAGATATTTGTTTCAGCCAGACAGAGCTTTGTACATCATCGCCGAATTCCCTGCGGCTTTTGAGGCGCCCCGTTCAGGGACGTGTTCAGCGGTGGTTGGCAGTGGCCCGGAGCCCCGCAATTTCTTCGGCAAAGTGGCAGGCGGCCAGGTGGCCGTCCTGAACAGGTCGCAGGGCAGGGGCTTCTTGCATGCAGCGTTGGCGGGCGTGCGGGCAGCGCGCGGCATAAGCGCAGCCTGTGGCGTTGCCCGCCATGGGCACCGCGATGAGCGACCCTGAAACCCTGGCCGCAGTTCGCCTTCTCCCAGGCTCAGCCCGTGGCACCGCGTCGAGCAGCGCCTGGGTGTAGGGATGCGCCGCAAACCGGAACAGCAAGTCGGGTGGCCCCTGCTCGACGATGCGCCCGAGGTAGATCACAGCGACTTCTTCGCACAAATGGTCCACCACCGCCAGGTCGTGGCTGATCAGCATGTAGGTGATGCCGTATTGCGCTTGCAGGTCCTGCATCAGGTTGAGCACCTGGGCCTGCACCGACACGTCCAGCGCGCTGACCGGCTCGTCGGCCACGATCAGGCGGGGCCGGGTGATGAGGGCGCGGGCAATCGCAATGCGCTGGCGCTGCCCGCCTGAGAATTCATGCGGGTATTTGTCCAGGTCGGTGGTACGCAGGCCCACCGAGGCGAGCACCTCTGCGGCCTGCTCGCGCTGCTCGACGCGCGTGGTCTTGCCCAGGGCGCTCAGTGGTTCGGCGACGATGCGCGCCACACGCTGGCGCGGGTCGAGCGAACCGTAGGGGTCCTGGAACACCATCTGGAAGTCGCGCCGGGCTTCACGCAATCGAGCGGGGCTCAGCGTCTGCAGGTCCCGGCCCAGCAAGGTCACGCTGCCTGATGTGGGCGGCTCCAGCGCCATGACGACGCGAGCGAGTGTGGACTTGCCAGAGCCGGATTCACCGACGATGCCCAGGCTGCGGCCCGGCACGATTTGTACGTCCACACCGTTCAATGCATGCACGCGGGGTACGGGCCCCCACGGCTTCTCGCGCGGAAGCTGGTAGTGGCGCACCAGCTGGTGGGTTTGGAGTAGCCGCGTGCTCATGTCCAGGCCCCATCACCACAGGAAGCAGCACCGTCGGCGGCAATCAACCAAACGGCGGTCATGTTGCCCCTTCCGCAATAGCGGCATCAGCCAGCACAGCATCCAGCCGAATACAGCGCGCCAGATGCTCGCCGCCCAGCGCCACCGGCGGCGGTGGTGTGACGTAGCACCTGTCCACTGTGTAGCTGCACCGCCCTGCAAACGGGCAGCCAGCGGGCAGGTCCATCAGCTCCGGCACCGTACCGGCAATGGTGGCCAGCCGCGCGCCCCGCGCCGCGCCCAGCCTGGGCCGCGCTGCAAAGAGGCCGCGCGTGTAGGGGTGGGCCATGCCGGAGAAGACTTCAGTGGTGGTGCCGCTTTCCACCACGCTGCCGCCGTACATCACCATCATCCGCTCCACGTTCTGCGCGATCACGCCCAGGTCGTGCGAGATCAGCATCAGCGCCATGCCGCGCTCTTCCACCAGCTCGCTGACAAGGTCCAGGATCTGCTGCTGAATGGTCACGTCCAGCGCGGTGGTGGGCTCGTCGGCAATCAGCAGGTCGGGCCCGCAGGCCAGCGCCATGGCAATCGTCACGCGCTGGCGCTGGCCGCCCGAGAACTGGTGGGGGTAGGCGTCAAAACGGCGCGCCGCGTCGGCAATGCCCACGCGGTCCAGCAGGGCGATGGCCTGCTGGCGTGCGTCTGCGGCGCTAAGCTGGCGGTGCACGCGCAGGGGCTCTGCCACCTGCCGGCCGATGCTGTGCACCGGGTTGAGCGCCGTCATCGGCTCCTGAAAAATCATGCCGATGCGGTTGCCGCGGATGCGGCAGAGCTCGGCGTCAGGCAGGCCCACCAGTTCCTGCCCGTCAAAACGGATGCTGCCGGTGAGCAGCGCGCTTTCAGGCAAGAGGCCCAACAGCGACAGCGCGGTGATGGATTTGCCGCAACCCGACTCGCCAATCAGCCCGATGGTCTCGCCGCGCTCCAGCGTAAAGCTGATGCCACGCACCGCATCAGCCGGTCCGCGATGGGTCTGCAGGCGCACCTGGAGGTTGGTGACTTCAAGCAGCGCCATGCCCTACCTCTTGCGCGCCAGGCGCGGGTCCATCAAGTCGCGCAGGCCGTCGCCCAGCAGGTTCAGGCCGAGCACGGTGAAGGCAATCGCCAGGCCCGGCCACACTGCAAGTTGAGGCGCATCGAACAGCATGGTTTGCGCCTCACTCAGCATGCGGCCCCAGGATGGCTGGGGCGGCTGCGTGCCCAGGCCCAGGTACGAGAGTGCCGCCTCGGCCAGGATCGCCACTGCAAACTGGATGGTCGCCTGCACGATGAGGGCGGAGAGGATGTTGGGCAGCACATGCTCGAGGGTGATGCGCCACGGCCCCTTGCCGCAGGCGCGCGCGGCCAGCACAAAGTCGCGCGACCACACGGTGTTGGCCGAGGCCCGCGTCACCCGCGCAAACGTCGGTATGTTGAAGATGCCGATAGCGATGATGGAATTGCCAATGCCCGCGCCAAACACCGCTGTGAGCATGATGGCCGACAGGATGGCCGGGAAGGCGAAGGTGAAGTCGGCCAGGCGCATGATCAGCTCTTCGACCCAGCCGCGCCGCGCGGCCGCCAGCAGGCCCAGGGCTGTGCCGATGCCAAGGCCAATGCTCACCGCGATGACGCCCACCAGGATTGAGTTGCGCGCGCCCACCAGCAGCAGCGAGGCGATGTCACGGCCATAAGGGTCGGTCCCCAGCCAGTGCGCGGCGCTGGCAGTTTGCAGCCGGTCGTCCATGTTCATCTCGTAGGGTGACCAGGGCGTCCAGACGAACGAGAGGACCGCTGCGCACAGCAGGATGAATGTCAGCACGCCGCCGATCACGAAGGCCCGATGGCCTAGCGCGCGCCTGAAGAAGCTGGCCGCTGCCGTTGCGTGCGCTGCGTGGGTTGTGTTGGCGGCGTTCATATGTCGCTCGCCTTCACGCGCGGGCCAATCACCGCATACAGCACGTCGACGATGAAGTTGACCACCACCACCATGGTGGCCAACAGCATGACGCAGTTGCGCACCACGATCAGGTCGCGGTTGGCGATGGACTGGAAAATCAGCCGCCCCAGGCCTGGTAAATAGAACACGTTCTCCACCACGATGGTGCCGGCCAGAAGGTTGGCAAACTGCAAGCCCATGACGGTGATGACGGGAATCAGCGCATTGCGCAGCACGTGGCCCCACAGCGTGGCGCGGCGCGACAGCCCCTTGGCACGGGCGGTGCGCACAAAGTCCTCCCGCAACACCTCGAGCACGGCCGAACGTGTGATGCGCGCAAGGATTGCCGCCTGCACTACTGCGAGCGAAACAGCAGGCAGCAACAGTGACTTGATGGCCTCAAGCGGCCCATCTTCCCAGCCCGGAAAGCCGCCAGCCGAGAACCATTTCAGCTGCACGGAGAACAGCAGGATCAGCAGGATGGCAAACCAGAAGTTCGGTATCGCAATGCCCGCCTGTGCGATGGCCATGAGCCCGACATCGCCCACGCTGTTGTGGCGTGAGGCGGCATAAATGCCTACGCACAGCGCGAGGACTGTCGTGAGGGCCATGGCCATGAGCGCCAGCGGCACCGTGACAGAAAGACGCTCGAGCACGAGTTCAATCACCGGTGTGCTGTAGACATAGCTCAAGCCCAGGTCGCCCGTGACAAGGCCGCTGACCCAGCTCCAGTAACGCTCAAGCGGTGGGTGATCCAGGCCCAGTTTGGCAGCCAGCGCCGTGACGGCTTCGGGCGAGGCGTCCGGGCCCATGAGCAATTCCGCGGCGTTGCCGGGGAGCACTTCCAGCACGAGGAACACCACGATGGAGGTACCTGCCAGCGTGGCAATGAGCGTGATGAATCGCTTGAGGAGAAAGAAACTCATGAAACGGCAGGATTCACATGCGGTTGCCGCCTGTGGAGACGACGCTCCGCGTGGCATGCAGGATTTTTCTGCATTATCAACGCAGGGCATGCCCGCAGCAGGGTGTTGCCCTTCAAATTCGACGGAGCACGATAATCGGTGCATGAGAACACGTCACGTTTCCGCCAGAGCCTGCCACAGGAGGAGTTGCGTATGGCATTGATGATCACTGACGAATGCATCAACTGCGACGTGTGCGAGCCTGAGTGTCCCAACCAGGCGATTTATCTGGGTGTCGAAATTTACGAGATCGACCCCGGCAAATGCACTGAATGCGTCGGGCATTTTGATGAGCCGCAATGCGTGCAGGTCTGCCCTGTAGCCTGTATTCCAGTCGATCCGAAACAGGTGGAAGACCGGGATACCTTGTGGCGCAAGTACCAGCGCTTGCAAATGGAGATGAAGATGGAGATCAAGCCGGTCCCGCCAGCTTGATCCCGGCCGGCTTCAGGCCGCTTTCTGGTGGCTGCTTCTTTCGCTTTTGCTGCTTTTGCTGCCTTTAGCCGGCGCTACCTTCTTCTTGCCATCCGTGAATACGACGATCCCTCTCTCCTTGTCCTTGTCTTTTTTCCGCACCTGCTTTTTGGTGACAGGCGTCTTCTCGGATTTGTGAGCCAGTGCGTTCTGCGCGGCCCGGGCCGCCGCAAGCTGGGCAGGTCGTTCTATCGCCTCCTGTTTCAGGCGAGATTTCTCCATCGCGTCGGCGGCCTTACTGTCCCGGCGGGCAGCGGCGTCGGTTTCCTGTTTTTGCTGTGCGGAGCGCGGGTCGTCAACGTCGACTGCAACGGCGGCGGGGCAGGGCGACTGGCTGTAGGTATTACCGCAACGGTAGACCGGCTGGGCACCGGCACCAGAGCCGGCAAAACACATCACTGAACAAAGTACTGCAACTGCGGGGAGACTGGCTTTCATGGTTCCTCCTTGGGGTTGTGAAAGCGGTGAGCCCAGTACTTCAGGCGGATCCTTCTGTGGATGGTGAGGGAGTTTCAGGAGGGCGCGGCGGCTTGGGACGCGGCGGTTTGCTGGTGTGAATCAGCATGGTAGCTTTTTCCATCTCGCCGGCCAGCAGCGCCGGTACGGCCTTGAGCGTACGGACTATGCATTCCTCAATGGCATCGCGCTGCTCGGCCAGGGGCTTCTTGAGTACCCAGTTGATAACTTCTGCCTTGACGCCGGGGTGGCCAATGCCCAGGCGCAGGCGCCAGTAATCCGGGCCGATCTGCGCGTGGATGTCGCGCAGGCCGTTGTGGCCCGCGTGGCTGCCGCCCAGCTTGAGCTTGGCCTGGCCGGGCACGACGTCAAGTTCGTCATGGACGACGAGCACTTCCTCAGGTTTGATCTTGAAGAACCTGGCCAGCGCGCCCACCGACTTGCCCGACAGGTTCATGAAGGTTTGCGGCTCCAGCAGCCAGATGGTCTCGCCGTGCACGCTCGTGCGGGCCATGAGGCCGTGGTAGCTGCGCTCCGGCACCAGGTTGACCTTGAGGTCGCGCGCGAGTGCATCTACCCACCAGAAACCGGCGTTGTGGCGGGTGGCCTCGTACTCCGCGCCGGGGTTGCCGAGGCCGACAAACAGTTTGATCATGGGACGCGATTATGAAGGGAGACAAAGCGCACGCCCCAAAGAAAAACGGCCCACCAAGGTGGACCGTTTTCTGGATTGTCCGAGAGGGCAAAAGCCGTAGCGTTCCGTGGAGCGCGGGCCTTGGCTTACTTCTTGGCCGGAGCCTTGGCGGCGGGCGCCTTGGCTGCTGCGGGGGCGGCAGCAGCTGCCTTGCCACCAGCGGCGGGCTTGGCGCCAGCTGCGGGGACGGCTGCTGCGGCAGCTGCAACCACTGCGGGATCCGGAGCTTCTTCAATCGTGGTCGTCACGGACACCAGCACCGGGTTTTCCTTGCCACGCGTCACGGCGACGACGCCCTTGGGCAGCGTGATGTCGTTCAGGTGGATAGAGACGCCCTTCTTGATGTCGGTCAGGTCAACAGCGATGAACTCGGGCAGGTCGGCCGGCAGGCAGCTGATCTGCAATTCGGTCACGATGTGATTGACCAGGCAGTTCTCGAACTTCACGGCGTGAGAGTTTTCTTCGCCGGTGTAGTGGACGGGAACCTTCATGGTCAGCCGGGTGTTGGCTTCAACACGCTGGAAGTCGATGTGCTGCACCAGCTGCTTGTACGGGTGCATGTTCAAGTCGCGCAAGAGAACCTTGCTGACCTTGCCGTCCAGTTCCATCTCGAGGATGGTGGCGTGGAAGGCTTCCTTCTTGATCGCGTGGAACAACGCATTGTGGTCCAGCTCGATCATTTGGGGCTTGGCAGCGCCGCCATAGACGATGCCGGGAGTCCGGCCAGTGATGCGGAGACGGCGGCTCGCACCCGTGCCCTGCTTGGTGCGCTCAAAAGCGACGAATTTCATAATCTTCTCCAGTAAGAACCCACCGCGACCAGTGTGGTTCCGTTTCAAAAATGGTCTGCGCTCTCATTGGAGGACGCAGGCCGGCTTGCCGTTCTCAGGATCAGAAAAGGTCTTCCTGCTCCGAAAACAAACTCATGACCGACTCGCCCTTGGCAATCCGCTGGATCGTTTCTGCGATCAGCGGTGCAACGGAGAGCTGGCGGATTTTGCTGCAGCTTGCAGCTGCTACGCTCAAGGGAATGGTGTTGGTCACCACCACCTCGTCCAGCGCTGAGCCCTGCGCGATCCGCTCGATCGCCGGACCCGAAAAAATCGGGTGGGTGCAATAGGCATAGACCTTCTTGGCACCACGTTCTTTCAACACTTCAGCCGCCTTCACCAGCGTGCCTGCCGTGTCGATCATGTCGTCCATGGTCACGCAGTTGCGGCCGTCAATCTCGCCGATCACGTGCATCACTTCACTCACATTGGCGCGGGGGCGGCGCTTGTCGATGATCGCGAGGTCGGTGTCCAGCTGCTTGGCCAGGGCACGGGCCCGGACCACACCGCCAACGTCAGGCGAGACGACGATCAGGTCGTCGTAATTCTTGGAACGCACGTCGCGCAGCAGAACCGGCGATGCATAAATATTGTCAACAGGGATATCAAAGAAGCCCTGGATCTGGTCAGCATGCAGATCCATTGTCAGCACCCGGTCCACGCCTACCGCCTGCAGCATGTTCGCCACCACCTTGGCCGAGATCGAGACGCGGGCCGAACGCGGGCGGCGGTCCTGGCGGGCGTAGCCGAAATACGGGATCACGGCGTAGATGCGCTCAGCGGAGGCGCGCTTGAGCGCATCCACCATGATCAACAGCTCCATCAGGTTTTCATTGGTCGGCGCGCAGGTGGACTGCACCACGAACACATCGCGTGCCCGAACGTTTTGGTTGATCTCGACGGTGACTTCACCATCCGAGAACCGGCCGACATTCGCGGCGCCCAGTGAAATGCCCAGGTACTGGGCAATTTCGGCGGCCATGCCCGGATTGGCATTGCCTGTGAAAACCATGAAATCTGGGTGTTGACTTTGCATGAGTGCCCAAGCGATTCGTTAAAAATATTGCTTTTGCGTGTTAACGCTGTGCTTGCAGTTCATGCCAGCGAGCTTGCCCGTTGAAGCCAACGGGCAAGCTCGTTTTAAATACTGGCAGGGGAGGAAGGACTCGAACCCTCGCATGCTGGAATCAAAATCCAGTGCCTTTACCAACTTGGCGACTCCCCTACACGGGTGAGCAGTCAAAGACTGCCTACCGATAATTGTCGCTGGGCGCCCAACCCCAAAGAGGGTGAGCATCCAAATTATTGCATTGCCGAACCTGCCACTTGCCTGACCCCGTTTCCGGGAGGGCCTGCTGTTCACCGTCTCGGCCAGCTTGGTGCAATATCTGCGCAAACACCGCACTTCCAGAGCCTGTCATCCTGCCTTGCAGTCCTTGTGATTCAAGCCATTCCAGAGCTTGCGACACGCCGGGGCAAAGCCTTTGGGCAACTGGCTGCAGATCGTTTTTTCCGAAGCCAAAGACATCGCTGTCCGCCTCGGCCACGCTGTTTGCAGCAAAGCCTGAAAGTATAGCAGTTTCAGTGTCGCGTTTCAGGTCTGGCGCCGCAAAAATCAGGCGGGTGTCCAGCCCCTGGGGAGGCTTGACCACGACAAAGCGCGCGGGCGGCAGATTGATGGGCGTGAGTATCTCTCCGATGCCTTCAACCCAGGCATTGCGGCCTGCAAGAAAAAACGGTACGTCAGCGCCGAGCTTCAGCCCGATCGGCAGCAGTACCGAAAGCGGCAGGTTCAGTCCCCACAGCCGGTTGAGTGCCAGCAGGCACGACGCGGCGTCTGACGAGCCGCCACCCATACCGGCTTGTGCCGGTAGCCGCTTGTCGATGCTGATGTGCGCGCCATACGGGGTGCGGGAGGCGGCCTGCAGGGCCCGGGCGGCCCGCACGGTGAGGTCGTCTTCGGGTAGTGGAGCACCAAGATCCTCCCGGCTGATCAGGCCATCGGCGCGTTGCTCGAAGTGAAGGGTGTCATACCAGTCGATGAGCATGAAGGCCGACTGAAGCAGGTGATATCCATCAGCGCGCCGGCCAGTGATGTGCAGGAACAGGTTGAGTTTGGCCGGGGCCGGCACATCGTACAAAGCCTTCATACGCTGGATTATCAGCGCCGCCGCGAGAAAGCTACTTGTCCAGCACGACGCGAAGCAGCACGGGCGGCAGAGGGTCGCTCCGTTTGGCGGCCAGCTTGCCATCGGCCAGTTGCGTCAGGTCAGTTTGCCAACCGGTCACCGGCGTGTTGGTGCCAGCCAGCCAGTCAAACAGCGCGGCTACCGGAATCGCCGTGCCGGTAGCGCCTGTTACCAGCGCGTCCAGCGATTCGTAACTGCGGGGCTCATTGTTGCTGTTGCGCAGCGTGGCAGTGCCTGGCGTCCAGGCCAACTGGGCGAGCGTGCCACCCAGCGGGGTGAACAGGCTCAGTTCGCCGGCCTGGGCGCTTCCTTTGAGTTCAAACGCGGCAGAGGAAAACTGCGGGGGTTCAGACTGCACCTGCAATGCAAGCCGGCCGCTCCAGTAGGCACCGGGTGCCCTTTCGGCAACAGGTAAGAGCGGCACCTGGGCGCAGCCGGCCGCCACCAGGAGCGCGCCCAGAATCAGCAAACGCCGGAGCACGCGGCCAGGCCTCACGGCTTGACGCGCAGACGCTTCAGCGTCTCCTGCAGGGTTTCGTTTTCAGCGTTGAGCAGCAGGCCTTCCTTCCAGATCGCCGTGGCGCGCTCGCGCTGGCCCATGCTCCACAACACCTCGCCATAATGCGCTGCAATCTCGGGGTCGGGCTTGGCCTTGTAGGCCGTGTCCAGGATGCGCAGCGCTTCAGCCTTGTTGCCCAGCCGGAACTCGACCCAGGCCAGGCTGTCGGAGATGAACGGATCGCCGGGCGCGAACTCAAGCGCCTTCTGGATCAACTGACGTGCCTCGAGCAGGCGCATGTTGCGGTCGGCAAGTGAGTAGCCCAGCGCGTTGTAGGCATGCTGGTAGTCGGGCCGCGCAGCGATCACCATGCGCAACAGTCGCTCCATCTCGGTGAGGTTGCCCAGCTTTTCGGCCATCATGGCCTGGTCGTAAATCAGGTCGGTGTCTTTGGGGTCCTTGGCGGCCGCGGCGGCCAACAGGTCGTAGGCGGGCTTGTAGAGCTTGTTGTCGCGCAGCAATTGCACTTCTGCCGAAAGCTTCATGCGGGCGTCTTCAGGCGTGCGTTCTGGCAGGTTGCGGATCAGCTGCCTGGCTTCAGCCACCTTGCCCTGGCGCGCCAGGATGGAGGCGCGGCGGTTTTGCGCACTGATCAAATCCTGCGAGTCTTCGATGCGGTCCAGAAAGGCCTCTGCGGCCACGTAGTCCTTGCGCTTCTCAGCGATCTGCGAGAGCGAAAGATAGGCCTGAGCCAGGCCCCGCCGCCGTTCGTCCGAAGCCGGCTGCGACTGCGCCAGTTCCACATAGCGCTTGAGCGACACCTCCGCTGCTGCCAGCTGGTTGTCCTGCGCCTGCAGCGTGCCTTGAACGAGCCAGCCTTCTGCATACAGCGGCCGCTCGGCGGTGATCACCTTGACCTGCTCTGCCGCCTCGGCGTAGCGCTGCGTGTCCAGAAGGGAGCGGGCGTAACCCATGCGCAGCTCGGGCAACGGCTTGCCTTCCATGTACTTGCGCACGATGGGTTCGGCCAGTGGCACCTTGGGGTCCATCAGCTCCAGCGCCAGGAGGGCGGGGCCGTCGGCCAGCGGGTCGAGCGCCTGCGCGCGCCGCGCGGCGTCCAGCGCGCCGGGCGTATCTCCGGCGGCCATGCGCAAGCGGCCAATGGTGATCCACACGGCGGCCGCCAGGGCGGGCTGCCTGGTGTCGCGCAGGTAGTCGCCCAAAGCGGTTTCCACCACGACAGCAGCCTGCTTCTTGTCCGTGACGCGGGCGTAGTTGCGCGGAATGGAGCCAACCGCGGCCACGCGATCGCCGGCCGGCGCAAAGGCAATCTCGTTCTTGAGCGGCTCCATGCTTTCGGGCACGCGGTTGAGCGCAATCAGGATTTGCAATACATAACGATTGGCCTCACGGGCCTGAGGTTGCGCCAGGCGCCATGCGCGCGCCGCCTCCAGAGCGGAGTCGCCAGAGCGTGCCTGCAACGCAATGTCGGCGGCACGCTGGTAGAGCTTGGCGTCGTTGGTCTTGCGCGCAGCGTCAAGAATGAGCGAGTAGCCGGTGCCTGCCTCGCCGCTTCGGGCATTGAGTTCACCAATCAAAAGTTGATAGAACAACTCGCCGTCCAGGGCGGAAACCTCGTTTGGCGCGGCCTCCGGCGTAGCGGGGGATTGCGCATGCACGCACACGGCAAGAATGGCCAGGGGGACGAGGGCAAGTCGGTAAAGGCGCTTCATCAGACCATAATAATCCAAGCTCGTTAACCCCATGTAGAGGCGCTGTGGATGCCCGAATTACCTGAAGTCGAAGTCACGCGCCTGAGCTTTGCCGACCGCATTGCCGGCGCCCGGATTGAATTTGCCCGCATGGGCAAACCGCTGCGCTGGGCGCTGGGCCTGGACCCGGCACGCCTGGCCGGCAGAACCGTGCGGGCTGTGCGCCGGCGCGGCAAATACCTGTTGGTGGACCTGGACCAGGGCATGTTGCTGTTGCACCTTGGCATGTCCGGCAGCCTGCACTTTGCTGCCACGCAGCCGGAGCCTGGCACGCACGACCACTTTGACCTGTCCACCAGCCGCGGCGTGCTGCGCCTGAACGACCCACGCCGCTTTGGTGCCGTGGTGTACGTCGATGCGGAGGACTCCCCTCAGGCCATCAAATTGCTGGGCAGGCTCGGCATGGAACCGTTGACCGACAGTTTTGACCTCAAGGCTTTTCACGCAGGCCTCAAACGCCGCAACATGGCGATCAAGCAGGTGCTGCTGGCCGGCGATGTGGTGGTCGGCGTTGGCAACATTTATGCGTCTGAAGCTTTGTTCCTGGCGGGCATACGTCCCACCCTGCGGGCTTCACGCCTGAGCGGGCCCCGGGCGGCGCGGCTGCATGCGGCTATCCGCAACGTGCTCGCCCGGGCGGTGGAGGCAGGTGGCAGCACCCTGCGGGACTTTTCAAATGCGCACGGAGAATCTGGCTACTTCCAGCTCGAAGCCATGGTGTACGACCGCGCTGGCGAGCCATGCCGCGTCTGCGGCACACCCATCAAACTCATCCGGCAGGGTCAGCGCGCCACGTATTTTTGCCCTGCCTGCCAAAAATCGTGAGCCTCAGTTTGTGTACAGAGGTCTAAATGCTATATTGACCAATTCTCAGGGGACTCAGTGGCTACATCTTTCAACGAACAATTTGATCAGCATGGTGCATGGCGAAGGGAGTTTGCCCTGCGCCTGAAGTTGCTGGCCGAATGGATGAAAGACCACGAGCTGCTCGACTCTGCGGTGGAAGAGCGCCTGCGCCGCCTTGAGGGCCAGATGCGTTCCGACAAGGTCATGGTCGCCTTCGTAGCCGAGTTTTCACGCGGCAAATCGGAGCTGATCAACGCGATCTTCTTTGCCGGCTATGGCCGCCGCATCATGCCCGCCAGCGCCGGCCGCACCACGATGTGCCCGACCGAGCTGGGCTACGACGCCGATGTACCGCCCTGCCTCCGCCTGCTGGCGATTGAAACGCGGCTGCAGCCCCAGGCCCTGATGGAATGGCGCATGGTCCCTGAAAAGTGGACCCGTATTGACCTGGACGTGAACGACCCGGCGCAGCTCGCTCAGGCGTTGGAGAAAGTGGCCGAAACGCTGCGCGTGACCAAGGATCAGGCTCGCTCGCTGGGCTTTTGGCACGATGAAGTGCCTGAAGACAACCCCATGATCGACGCCAACGGCATGGTTGAAGTGCCCAAGTGGCGCCATGCCCTGATCAACATTGCGCACCCGCTGCTCAAGCAGGGCCTGGTCATTCTCGACACGCCTGGCCTGAATGCAATCGGCGCTGAGCCCGAGCTCACCGTCAACCTGATTCCGCAGGCCCATGCTGTGGTCTTCATCCTGGCGGCCGATACCGGCGTCACCAAGTCCGATCTTGCCATCTGGCGTGAACACCTTATTACCGAAGACCAGGACTCAGACTCGCGCCTGGTCGTGCTCAACAAGATCGACACCATGTGGGACTCGCTGAGCACGCCAGCGCAGATCCAGGCGCAGATCGAACGGCAGCGAGCGACATCGGCCGAAATTCTGGGTTTGACGCTCGACCAGGTGATCCCGGTGTCTGCTCAAAAGGGACTGGTGGCCAAGGTCAACAACGATGCGGCGCTGCTCAAGGCCAGTTGCCTCCCCAACCTGGAAGAGGCGCTGGGTCACGGAATGATGGGCCGGCGCCAGAAGATCCTGCGCGGGGCAGTGGCTAGCGGCATTGCAGAATTGCGCAGCGAAGCGGGCCGCGTCATCAACATCCGCCGCCGTGACCTGGCTGAGCAGATGCTGGAGTTGAAGGGCCTGCGCGGCAAGAACACCTCCGTGATCAAGCACATGCGCTCGCGCATTGAGCAGGAGCATGGCGAGTTTGACTCCAGCGGCTCCAAGATTCACGCGGTGCGCTCGGTGCACCTGAAGCTCCTGCGCGAGGTGTTTCACCTGCTGGGCAACAACACGCTCAAGGCCGAGATGACGCAACTGAACGACGCGCTGCGCCAGCCCGGCATCAAGCTGGGCGTCAAGCGCGCCTACACCCAGACGTTTGACCGGCTGCGCCAGGGCCTGTCGCGTGCCGGGGCGCTGAACAACGAAATCCAGACCATGCTGGGCGCGACCTTCCGCCAGCTCAATACCGACTTCGGCTTTTCGCTGCAGACGCCCAAAGAGCCCGATATGGCCCGCTTTGTCCGGGACCTGGACCTGGTTGAGCGCAGCCACAACCAGTATTTGGGTGTTGGCAACGCACTGAAGCTGGCGCAGCCAGAATTTGCTGACCGGCTGGTGCGGGCGCTTGCGACGCGGCTGCGCGTCGTTTATGAAACGGCGCTGGGGGAAGTCGAGCTGTGGAACAAGTCCGCCGCCGCGCAACTGGACGCGCAGCTGCGCGAACGCCGCCGCAACTTCAGCCGTCGCATCGAGGCGATTGAGCGTATCCAGCAAGCTGCCAGCGGGCTGGATGACCGGATCGGCGAGATCGAGTTGCAGGAGTCCACGCTCAATGAGCTGGACACCAAGCTCAGGGAACTGACGTCCCATCTGGTCAGCGCGCCACAGCTCGTGGTGCCAGCCGAAGCCGAGCCCGAACTCAAGTCTGCATGAAGGTGGGGGCGCCCGGCATAGGCGAGCCGGCACAGCTTTCAGACTTCGCCACCCGCATTGTGCGCTGGCAAAAATCGCACGGCCGGCACACCCTGCCTTGGCAGAACACCCAGGATCCGTACCGCGTCTGGTTGTCAGAAATCATGCTGCAGCAAACGCAGGTGAGTACGGTGCTGGAGTACTTCACCCGCTTCCTCAAGCGTTTCCCCGACGTTTTTGAGCTGGCAGCAGCCAGTGAAGACGACGTCATGTCGCTCTGGAGCGGCCTGGGCTACTACAGCCGTGCGCGCAACATGCACCGTTGCGCCCGGCAGGTGGTCAGCGACTTTGGCGGCAAGTTTCCGCCCACAGCCGAGCTGCTGCAAACGCTGCCAGGCATCGGCCGATCCACCGCAGCCGCCATCGCAGCGTTTTGTTACGGCGAGCGTGTGGCCATCCTGGACGGCAACGTCAAGCGCGTGCTGACCCGCGTGCTGGCTTTTGGCGCGGACCTCGCTGTGTCGCGCAATGAAAACGCACTGTGGGCGCAGGCCACCGGCTTGTTGCCGCAACGCGCCGTCAAGGAAGCGATGCCGCGCTATACGCAGGGTTTGATGGACCTGGGTTCCACGATTTGCCTGGCTCGCAATCCGATGTGCCTGATCTGCCCGGTGCACGAGGTCTGCGCAGCGTACCGGGAAGGGCGGCCGCAGGACTTCCCGGTCAAGACGCGCAAGCTCAAGCGCAGCTCGCAGTCCATCTGGTTGTTGTGGGCGCAGACGCCAGCCGGCGCAGTGTGGCTGGGCAAGCGCCCGGTGCCCGGCGTCTGGGCTGGGCTGTACTGCATGCCCCTGTTTGACAGCCACGAATCACTTGAACTGGCGGTCCCGGTGAAGTACCGCGTGCGGCTGGAAGCCGCCGAAGTTTTCCTGCATGTCCTGACGCATAAGGACTTGCACCTGCACCCCGTGCGGGTGACAGTCCCGCAAAGTGTGTTCAGCAACCCTGCAGGCACACCCGGCGAAGGCGCCTGGTTCAATGCTGATCAGTGGCCTGCTCTCGGCTTGCCAGCGCCCATCAGAAAGCTGCTTCAGGGCACCTGACAAGCGGGATGCTTGCCGATCACAGGTGGTCCAGCTCCCTGTGCCGCCGCAGCGTCACCCACTTTCCCCCTTGCGCCTCACCAAAGGCCCGGGCCAGCCGCTCCACCAAATACACCGAGCGATGCTGCCCCCCGGTGCACCCAATCGCGACTGTCACATAGCTGCGGTGGTTGCGCGCCAGCGGCTCCAGCCAGTGACCGAGAAACTGCTCGATGTGGCCATACATCAGCTCCACTTCCGGCTGGCGTTCCAGAAAGTCCACCACCGGCGCGTCCTTGCCCGTAAGGGCACGCAGCTCAGGTTCGTAATGCGGGTTGGGCAGCATGCGGACGTCATACACATAGTCGGCGTCCAGGGGCAGGCCGCGCTTGAAGGAAAACGACTCGAACACCAGCGTGAGCTGGCTCACGGGCGCCGATAGCAACGACTTGACATAGCCCTGAAGTTGCGCCGCCCGCATGATGCTGGTGTCGATGACGTGGGCCTGCTCGCGCATCGGGTTGAGCAGCACGCGCTCCAGCTCGATCGCGTCCGTCAGTGCCCGTTGCTGGTCTGCGGCCTTACCACGCGACAGGGGGTGCCTGCGCCGCGTTTCTGAATAACGGCGCACCAGGGTGTCGGTGGTCGCGTCAAGAAACAGCGACTTGATGGTGACGCCCTTGCCCCGAAGCGCCGCCAGTTGCTGCGGCACCAGCGGCAGCGAAGTGGCACTGCGCACATCCACGGCAATGGCCACGCGGGCTGCTTCGTGTTTTTGCTCCAGCTCAACCAGGTCGGTCAGCAATTCGGGAGGCAGGTTGTCGACGCAGTAGTAGCCCGCATCTTCCAGCGCATGCAGCGCGACGGATTTGCCTGAGCCCGACATACCGGTGATGAAGACGATTTCCATGGTCATGTGAATAGCCTGAGATGTGGTGAACAGGCCTTCAGCCCTTGAAATCAAGCATTTCCTTGGCATGCGCCAGCGTCGTGCCGGACAGCCGCTCGCCGCCCAGCATGCGCGCCACCTCGGCGACTCGCTGCTCACCATGCACAGCGGCAACTGTGCTGATGGTGCGCGCGCCGTCAGCCTGTTTGGAGACCACCAGGTGGTGGTCCGCGCAGGCGGCCACCTGCGGCAGATGGGTCACCGCCATCACCTGCCGGTCGCGGCCCAGCTGCTTCATCAGCCGGCCAACTGTTTCAGCCACGGCGCCGCCCACACCTGAATCCACTTCATCAAAAATCAGGGTTTGCGCTGTGCCCAGCTGGCTTGTGGTCACAGCAATGGCCAGGGCGATGCGCGACAGTTCACCGCCCGACGCCACCTTGCCCACCGGCCGTGGCGTACTGCCCGCGTGACCGGCCACCAGAAAGCCGACCTCCTCAAGCCCACTCGCGGTGGGTTGATCCGCCTTTTGCAGTGCCACCTGAAACTCTCCGCCCTGCATTCCCAGCCCCTGCATGGCGAGGGTGATGGCCTTGGCCAACTGCGGTGCGGCTTTGGTGCGCAGTTTGGTCAAGCCCCGAGCCTCCGCCATGTAAGCGTCGCGCGCCTTGTTCTCAAGCAAATCCAAAGCGGCCAGATCCGTTGCAGCGTCCAGCCGGGTCAGCTCCTCCTGCCAGGAGACCAGCAGCACGGGCAGCTCTGCCGGCGTGCGTTTGTAGCGGCGCGACAAAGACACCCACAGCGCCATCCGCTCGTCCAGCTCCGCCAGCCGCTGTGGATCAAGTTCCGTCTTGCGCAGCCAGGCGTGCAGGGAATGCGCGGCATCTTCGGCCTGCGCCAGGCTGGAGGCCAGCACCTCGGCCAGCGCGCGGAACTCGGGCTCCACATGCTCTTGCCCCTGCAGCGCGGCATGCGCGCGCACAAGGCCGGTCAGCCCGCCGGCATCGTCGTCTTCCAGCGAGGCAATGGCTGCCTGCGCAGCGTCCAGCAAAGCCTGCGCGTTCGACAGGCGGGTGTGGTTGGCGTTCAGCCCTTCCCACTCATCGGCACCGGGGGCCAGCTTGGCGACCTCGCCAATCTGCCAGGCCAGGCGTTCCCGCTCGCGCTGCAACGAATCCTGGGCCGCACGCGCATCGGCCAGCGTCTTCTGTGCTGCGCGCCATTGCTGCCACAGGCCTGCCAGAGCTTGAATGTTCACGCTTGCGTAAGCATCCAGCAGCGAACGCACCTGGTCTGGCCGGGTGAGGCTTTGCCAGGCGTGCTGGCCATGAATGTCCACCAGCTGTTCGCCCACTTCCTTCAGTTGCGCGGCGGTCGCCGGCGAGCCGTTGATCCAGCCGCGGCTCTTGCCCTGCGCGTCTACTGTGCGGCGCAAGAGAAGCGTGTCGCCGGCGTCAAAGCCGGCGTCTTCCAGCCATGTGGCAAGCGAGGAGGGCGCATCAAACTCGGCGGTGATGTCAGCCCGCGCCGCCCCTTCGCGCACGGCCAGCGCGTCGGCGCGCGCACCCAGCGCCAGCTGCAGCGCATCAATCAGGATGGACTTGCCCGCGCCGGTCTCGCCAGTGAGCACGCTGAAGCCTGCGGACAGGTCCAGTTCGAGTTCGCGCACGATCACAAAATCGCGCAGGGTGATTCGTTTGAGCGTCATGGGGTGTGGCTCTTGAACAGTTCAGGCAGTTGCGCGGCGCGGCCCGGCTCAGCCATGCACCACACCTTCATTCCAGTGCAGCTTGACGCGCAGGGTATCAAAATAACTCCAGCCTTTGGGATGCAGAAAGCGCGCCGAATACTGCGCGCGCTTGACGATGATGCGGTCGCCCTGCAACAGCGAGGCGAGGGACTGCATGTCAAAGTTGGCGCTGGCGTCGCGGCCAGAGACCACCTCAATTACGATCTCTGAGGTATCGGCCAGCACGATCGGCCGGTTGGACAGCATGTGCGGCGCAATTGGCACCATCACCCAGCCGGGCAGGGAAGGGTGCAACAGCGGCCCGCCTGCCGAAAGCGAATACGCCGTGGAGCCGGTGGGCGAGGCGATGATCAACCCGTCGGCCCGCTGGCTGGCCACAAAGCGGCCGTCCACTTCCACCCGCAGCTCGACCATGCCCGAAGTGGCGCTGCGGTTGACCACCACATCATTCAAGGCCAGCGCATCAAACACGCAGTCGCCGTCTCGCATCACGCGGGCTTGCATGAGGCTGCGTTTTTCAGATTCAAATTCGCCGCGCAGCATGGGCGTGAGCGCGGCCTGGTATTTGTCCAGCGGAATGTCGGTGATGAATCCCAGCCGCCCCTGGTTGATGCCCACCAGCGGCACGCCGTAGCGCGCCATCTGCCTGCCTATGCCCAGCATGGTGCCGTCGCCGCCTACCACCAGGCACAGGTCGCACTGCGCGCCGATCTCGGCCACCGTGAGGGCGGGGTAGGCCGTCACGCCGGTGCTGCTTGCCGTGTCCTTCTCAAACGCCACCTCGCAGCCCTGGGCGATGAGGAAATTCGCAATGTCCTCCAGCACGGCGCGTGATTGACCCGTGTTGGAGGTCTGGTACTTGCCAATCAGCGCAACATGACGGAAACGGGATTTCATTTGCAAATTACATCACTAAAATGAACCGATGCTCGATGACCGCGCGAAGTTGTTGCTGAAAGCTCTGGTAGAGCGCTACATAGCCGACGGGCAACCCGTCGGATCACGCACGTTGTCCCGCGCGTCGGGGCTGGAACTGTCGCCCGCCACCATCCGCAACGTCATGTCTGACCTGGAGGAAATGGGCCTCATCGTGAGCCCCCACACCTCTGCAGGGCGCATCCCCACCGCACGCGGTTACAGGTTGTTTGTAGACACCATGCTCACCGCCCAGCGAGAGCAGCTGGCACCGCCGCGCCTGGTGGCTGATCAGCCGCAAAAGGTGATTGCCAATGCGGCCACCCTGCTGTCCAACCTGTCGCAGTTTGTTGGTGTGGTGCTGGCGCCGCGCCGCGCTTCGGTGTTCAGGCACATCGAGTTTCTGCGTCTGTCGGAGCGGCGCTTCCTCGTCATCATCGTGTCGCCTGAGGGCGACGTGCAAAACCGCGTGATCTTCACCGAGGTGGACTACACGCAGGCGCAGCTGATCGAGGCGTCGAACTACATCAATGCCAACTACGCGGGCCTGGCAATCGAGCAAGTGCGCGAGCGGCTGAAGGCCGAGGTGGAAACGCTGCGCGGCGAAATTGCGGACCTCATGCAGGCCGCAGTGACGGTAAGCTCCGAGGCGATGGTCCAGCCCGAGGACGACATGGTGATCTCCGGCGAGCGCAACCTGCTGTCGGTGAGTGATTTTTCCAGCGACATGAGCCAGCTGCGCCGCGCGTTCGACCTGTTCGAGCAGAAGACGCAGATCATGCGGCTGCTGGACATCTCCAGCAAAGCCGAGGGCGTGCGTATTTACATCGGCGGTGAAAGCCAGATCGTTCCTTTTGAGGAACTGTCCATCGTGAGCGCGCCTTATGAGGTGGACGGGCAAGTGGTCGGCACCCTGGGCGTGATCGGGCCGACGCGGATGCCGTACGACCGGATGATCCAGATTGTGGACATCACGTCCAAGCTCGTGAGCAACGCGCTGAGCCACAACAA
>JACMQX010000039.1 GCA_014376765.1 Ramlibacter sp.
CCAGGAGACGCTGGAAGGCGTCAAGGGGCCAGCAGGCGAGACGGTGATGGCCGGCATCTTTGCGGCAGTGCCATATTGCGTGGACCTGATCGGTGGGCCGTACATCGAAACCGACGATGGGGTGTGCAAGGCTTTCCGGCCAAAATCGGCGGTGCGCCCACCGCAAGGCCCGTCAACGGCCTGAGCGCAAGCCACGACACCCCTGGACCGTCGGGTCAGAACAACAAGACAGGACCTCAATGCGTCGCCTCCTGCCCACCTTCACTGCTGCCCTCCTTCTGAGTTCCTGGTTGCTGTCCAGCAACGCGCAGGCTCAAGCCGAGCCCAGCCTGCCCTACACCGTGCAGTCGTCCGACAAACTCATCCGCATCTCGCGCGAGATGCTCACCAAGCCGGGCGACTGGAATGAAGTTGCGCGCTTCAACAAGATGAAGGATCCGAACTTCATCCAGCCGGGGCAGCGGCTGGAAATTCCGCTGCGCCTACTCAAATCCACCCCGTCCGCAGCGAAGGTGATCAGCGTATCGGGCAGCGTGCAGTCGGGTGGCCAGGCGCTGGCAGTCGGCGCACCGGTACCAGAGGGCACCTCGGTGCAAACGGGCGCGGACAGCTCCGCCGTGGTTCAGCTGGGCGATGGCAGCCAGGTCAAGCTCCTGCCCAACACGCTGGCGCAGGTGGTGAGCAACCGCGACTACGCCTTGCGCGATGCATCGGCCAGCGGCTCGACGACCTGGTTCTCGGGCCTGATGCGCCTGTCGCAAGGCGCGCTGGAAACCCTGGCCAGCAAGCGCACCAACCGCGCCACGCCGCTGCAGATCGAAACACCGACATCGCTGGTGGGCGTTCGCGGTACCCGGTTCCGCGTTGCGTTTGACGACCCGGCCAGCAAGAACGCCCGCACCGAGGTGATCGAAGGCCTCGTGCGCGCCGACAACACCGCGCAGCAAAGTGGCGCCGACCTGCCTGCGGGCACAGGCGCACTGGTCAAGCCGGCTGAAAAGGATATTCGCGTGGTCAAACTGCTTGAAGCGCCCGACCTGTCGGGCCTGCCGTCAGACGTGACGCGGCCTGCCGGCAACTGGCCGTTGCCGGCGCTCGCCGGTGCAGCGGCCTACCGCGTTCAAGTCGCAAGCGACGCGGAGTTCAACCAGATCGTGCGTGACCTCAAACTTGACGGCGCTTCTGCCGGGGCGCCTCTGGGCACCTTGCTTGTCGGCAACTGGTACGCCCGGGTACGCGGCATCGATGCGCAGGGCATAGAGGGCTTCGACGCCGTGAAGGCATTGATGGTGAAGAATCCCGCGCAGTGGCGAGTCAGCAGCTCCAGCCTGTCGCTGACGGGCGGCCAGACCGTTCTCAGCCTCACGCCCGTGCAGGCCAATGGAAGCGCCTTGTCGGCAGCCAGCTACAGCGCTGAAGTGGCGAGTGACGCAGCCATGGCCGCCATCATCGCCAGGCCGTCGGCAAGTGAGCCCCGGTTGCTGCTGGGCGACTTGAAACCGGGCGTCTATTACGTCCGCCTGCGCGCAGGAAATGAAGCGCCGGACACCGATGTCTACCGCTTTGAATTGCCAGGGAACTGGGGCTCAACGATTTTTGATGTCGGCTTTGCGCTGACCAAAGTGCGCTAAGCAGCGTCTGTCATGCCGGACTTGATCCGGGATGACAGTGCTGATGACAGGTGCTGATGACAGTTATTTGCCGACCAGCTGCGTCAGCTTGTCGGCATCAAAGGTCTTGCACAGCGCTGCGTTGTCGGGCACACAGTCGGTGCCCGCCTTGCTGTGCGACAGCTTCTCTATCGCCGCCCACAGCAGCGCGATCTGGTGCTCTTGTGACGATGCGTTGTCGATCAGCCCCTTCATTGCCTGCGACAGCGGGTCGTCGTTCTCGGTGATGCCGTAGGCCGAGAAACCCATCTGGTTGGCCACCTGTTCGCGCCGCACACCGTCTTCCGCCTGGATGATGCGCGCCGGAATGCCCACCGCCGTGGCGCCCGGAGGCACTGGCTTGATCACCACCGCGTTGCTGCCGATCTTGGCGCCGTCGCCCACGGTGAAGCCGCCCAGCACCTTGGCGCCTGCGCTCACCACCACATTCCTGCCAAGCGTCGGGTGGCGTTTGACGCCCTTGTACAGCGAAGTGCCGCCCAGTGTCACGCCCTGGTAGATCGTGCAGCCCTCACCAATCTCGGCGGTCTCGCCAATGACGATGCCCATGCCGTGGTCAATGAACACGCGCTCGGCGATCATTGCGCCGGGGTGAATTTCAATGCCGGTAAACCAGCGCCCCAGCTGCGAGGTAAACCGTCCCAGCCACTTGAAGCCATGGTTCCAGAACCAGTGCGCGCGCCGATGCAGCACCAGGGCGTGCAGCCCGGGGTAGCAGGTCAGCACCTCCCACGTACTGCGCGCGGCAGGATCGCGGTCAAGGATGCATTGAATGTCGGAGCGAAGGCGGGAAAACATGACGACGAGTCTATTCTTTTGTCTTCAACGCTGCTTGGCTCATGGCCTTGGCAACGCCTCTCAAAATATGCACCTCTTCCTGCGTGACCTGGGCGCGATTGACCAGCTGGTTCAAGCGCGGCATGAGCTTCCTGGGCGCTGCGGGATCGAGGAATTCGACGTCGATCAGCGCCCGCTCAAGGTGGTCCAGCATGCCCGCCACCTGCTGCGCATCGGCAAACTGCACAGGCGGCGTGGCGTCCTGCACCGCAAAGCCGCCCCGGGCCATGCGCCACTCATACGCAATCACCTGAATCGCCGAGGCGAGGTTGAGCGAGCCGAAGGCCGGATTGGTCGGAATGCTCAGGCACGCGTGGCAGCGGTACACGTCCTCGTTCTGCATGCCGAATCGCTCGGAGCCGAAGAGAAAGGCCACGCTGTGGCCAGCGTCCTTGATAGCGTCAAAGTGCGTGCGCGGAGACAGCGTGGGCGGGCCGAAGTCGCGCGGCGTCATGGCGGTGGCGCAAAGGTGGGTCATGCCGTCCAGCGCCTCGTCCAGCGTGGCAACGATGCGTGCGTTTTTCAGCACATCAAGCGCACCGCTGGCCCGCTGGATGGTCTCTTCGCGGCGCAGCACGTTGTCCCAGCGCGGGGCCACCAGCACCAGCTCGTCAAAGCCCATGACCTTGATGGCCCGGGCGGCGGCGCCCACGTTGCCGGCATGGCTGGTGTTGATAAGGACAAAGCGGGTTTTCATGATGGAAGGATTGTCGCTGCCCGGCCCATGGCACTACGACCCGTAACCAGAACCCAAAGCGTTTCATGGGAAAATACAAGCCCTGCCCCGCCGCATTGCCGGAACCACGGGCCCACCGCTCTTCACCACAACTTATGTCGTCACCCAATCTGCATCCCATGATCAACGTGGCCGTCAAGGCCGCTCGCGCTGCCGGCGCCATCATCAACCGCGCCGCGCTGGACATCGAGTCTGTGCGGATCTCGCAAAAACAGGTGAACGACTATGTGACCGAAGTCGACCAGGCCAGCGAGCAGGCGATCATTGAAACGCTGCTGGCCGCCTACCCCGGCCACGGCATTCTGGCGGAAGAATCGGGCGCCGAGCACGGTGCCAAGGACTCCGAATACATCTGGATCATTGACCCGCTGGACGGCACCACCAACTTCATCCACGGCTTTCCGGTTTACTGCGTCAGCATCGCGCTGGCGGTGCAGGGCAAGGTCGAGCAGGCCGTCATTTACGACCCGACGCGCAATGACCTGTTCACGGCCACCAAGGGCCGCGGCGCCTACCTCAACGACCGCCGCCTGCGCGTGAGCAAGCGCACCCGCCTGCAGGAAAGCCTGATCTCCACCGGCTTTCCTTTCCGCCCCGGTGACGACCTGCAAAAGTACCTGCAGATCATGTCCGACGTGATGCCCCGCACCGCAGGCCTGCGCCGCCCCGGCTCCGCCGCGCTGGACCTGGCCTATGTAGCGGCGGGGTACACAGAGGGCTTCTTCGAAACCGGCCTCATGCCTTGGGACGTGGCAGCCGGCTCGCTGCTGGTGACGGAGGCCGGCGGCCTGGTGGGCAACTTCTCGGGTGAGGCCAACTTCCTCGACCAGAAAGAATGCGTTGCCGCCAGCCCGAAGATTTACGGGCAGCTGGTGCCGCTGCTAAGCAAGTACTCCAAGTTCGCAACAGCGGGGGAGAAAGCGACGGTACGCCAGACGATCAAGACGCGCCAGGCAACGATGGGGATGAGCTCTTCAGGGCCTGCGGTTGCGCAGAAAAGGGGTGACGTTACTGCTGAAGACGCCGCCCTGGCACCCGCAGCCGATGAAGCTGCGCCGCCAGCAGGCAACTGACGCAGGGCTTATTGAAGTGACCCCGCCCGCGCTACCCGCAGCGCGAGGTGGAGCATAGAAATTTTTGCGCTTGCCCTCATGGCGCTACCTCAAGCGTGAGGCACGCTGCGGTCGTTTCAAGTGAGTTCCGCAGTGCGTCCGCAAGGCAGACCGCGCAACAGCGCGGCAGCAAGTTCCCAGCGCCGCAGGCGCTGCTGTCAAACCGGCAGCAAGCGCGCGGTCCCGACCCACCGACCCGCCGACGCGCCAGCGCCACGCAAGTGCGCCGCGCTTGCACGCAGGGGCTGGGGACTGTAATCAGCCCCTGGCGCCAGGCGGCCGCCAACCGGCACGCGCGTGAATCGGCGCGGGCGATTCAGCGCCGTGCCGCCGCTTCCAGCAAGGCCTTGGCCAGTGCCGCCTTTGGGCCCTCACTCCACACCAGCCCCATGCGGCGCACGGGCACGGGCGGCGGCAGCGCGATACGGACGATCTGCAGGCCCTCGGGCCATGGCGGCGTCCAGTCAGGTACGAGCGCGACCCCCAGGCCCTGGTGCACCAACACGGCGATCGCGTTCAGCGCGTCGATCTCGATGCGCTCCTGCGGCTGGATGTGTCGTCCCCGCAGCCACGCATCGGCCATCCGGCCGCCCCACATGCTGCGGTCGTAGCGGATGAAGGGCTCGTTTGCCAGAAGGTCCAGCGGGTCCCGCCCGGTCATTGCGGCAGGTGCCAGCACGCACAACGGCTCTTCCGCCAGCACCTGCCAGCCGCAGGACTTGGGCAGCGTGAACTGGGGCTCCACGATCACCGCCGCATCAAGGATACCGGCTGCGACGCGCTCGTACAGCGTCGCGGAATTGCCGGGCTCCATGTAGACAGCCAGGCGCGGGTGCTTGTCGTAGAGGATTCGCAGCAGCGGCGGGACCAGGCCCGTGAGGGACGAGGTGGAGACGCCCAGACGCCACTCACCCAGCGGCGCGTCGTCTTTGGCAAGCGCCTGCAGGTTACGCACGTCGCGCAAGACGCCGCGCACGTTGTTCAGGATGCGCAGTCCCGCCTCGGTCGATTTGACCGTGCGGCCGGCGCGGCGCACGAGCGCCGCTCCCATCGCTTCTTCCAGTGACTTCACCCGTGCGGCTACGGCCGCTGGCGTGAGGTCAAGGCGGCGCGCCGCCTCAGCCATCGAGCCGCATTCAACCACCATGACAAAGCTTTGCAGGAACTGCGTGTCCATTGGGAACAAAACTTCATTATCGTTTGAATGTGCCGGCGGCCCATGGGCTGCGCGCCGCCCTGGTGCCATGATTCACGACGTGATGCGCACGCCCCGCGCGCCCATACATTTTCAGGAAACAAGATGAAGTTCACCCGTCGCACCTTCTGCGCATCCGCGGCCGCTGTGGCCACGGCCAGCCTGCCCGCCTTTGCAGCGGGTTACCCCGACAAGCCTGTGAAGGTGGCGGTCGGCTTCGCCGCGGGCGGTGGCGCCGACATCATCGCCCGCCTGGTGGGTACGCAGATGGGTGTGCAGACTGGACAGTCCTTCATTGTTGACAACAAGCCGGGCGCCACCGGCACCATCGCAGCCTCCTTTGTGGCCAAGGCGCCGGAGGATGGCTACACGATTTTTCTTGGCTCCCAGTCCACCATGCTGGTCGCGCCCGCGATCTATCCCAAGCTCAGCTTCGACCCGATCAAGGACTTCACCCCGATCTCGATGCTGGTGTCCATGCCCATGATCCTGGCCGTGCACCCCGGCGTGCCGGCTAAAAACATGCAGGAGTTCATCGCCCTGGCGAAGAAGGGCGGCCTGTCGTATGCGTCCGCCGGCGCGGGTGGACCGCAGCATGTTGCGGGCGAACTGTTCAAAACGGGGCTGGGCATCGACATGACGCACATCCCCTACAAGGGCGAGGCCCCGGCGCTGACTGACGCGATCGGCGGCCAGGTTCCGGTGCTGTTCTCCAACGTACCGGCGGTGACCCAGTACGTGCAGTCCGGCAAGCTGCGCGCGATCGCGGTCACGAGCCTCAAGCGTCATCCGTCGTTTCCCGATGTGCCGACGATTGCCGAATCCGCCAGGCTGCCCGACTTCGAGGTGCTGACCTGGTACGGCCTGTTCGCTCCCCAAGGCACGCCCGCTGACATAGTGAAGAAGCTGGAGACCGAAGCCATCGCCGCGCTGAAGTCCAGGGAACTGGGCCCCAAGGTGACCGAGCAGGGCTTCACCATCGTTGCCAGCACCAGTGCCCAGTTCACCGAACTGATGCAGGCGCAGGTGCCGCGCATGGCCAAGCTGATCAAGGCTGCAAACATCAAGGCCGAATGAGGAACATCTGATGCTCGAACTTTCTGCCAAAAAGGTGGCCGGCCCCATCATCCGGTTGCACCCAAATGACAACGTCGTCGTGGCGCGGGTGGACGTGGCCATCGGCACGCCCATCCCCAGCGAGGGCTGTAACAGCCGTGGCCAGGTGCCCGCGGGCCACAAGATCGCGGTACGCGCCATCAAGGCCGGCGAGGCGATCCTCAAGTACAACGTTTGCATCGGCTTTGCTGCGGTCGACATCGCGCCGGGCACCTATGTGCACTCGCACAACATAAGCTTTCGCGAGTACAGCCGCGACTACGCATACGGCCAGGACTATGCGCCAACTCCCGTGCTGCCCGAGTCGCAGCAGGCTACGTTCATGGGCTACGTGCGCCCCGACGGACAGATCGGCACGCGCAACTACATCGGCATCCTGTCGACAGTGAACTGTTCGGCCACGGTGGTGCACAAGGTGGCGGAGTGGTTTACCGAGGAACGCCTCGCCAGCTTCGGCAACATTGACGGCGTCGTCGGCCTGTCGCACGGCTTGGGCTGCGGCATGGAAATGAGCGGCGAGCCGATGGACCTGCTGCGGCGGACCACCGCCGGGTATGCGCGCAACCCGAACTTTGCCGGTGTGCTGATCATCGGCCTGGGTTGCGAGCGCAACCAGCTGTCGGGCCTGATGGCTGACCAGAAGCTGGAAGCGAATGCGCGACTGCAGACCTTCGTGATGCAGGAGTCGGGCGGCACGCGCAAAACCATTGAGGCCGCAGTCGAAGCGGTCAGCAAGATGCTGCCGGCCGCCAACGACGTGGTGCGGGTGCCGGTGTCAGCGCGCCATCTGAAGATCGGCCTGCAATGCGGCGGCTCCGACGGCTTTTCGTCGATCACCGCCAATCCGGCGCTCGGCGCTGCGATGGACATCCTGGTCCGGCACGGCGGCACGGCGATCCTGTCGGAAACGCCGGAGATCTACGGCGTCGAACACACGCTGACGCGCCGCGCAGTGAGCCGCGCGGTCGGCGAGAAGCTGATCGACCGCATCCGCTGGTGGAAGGAGGAGTATTCCCCCGGCCGGGACGTGCAGATCAACGGTGCAGTGAGCCCCGGCAACAACGTCGGCGGCCTGGCCAATATTTTCGAGAAGTCACTGGGCTCCTCGATGAAGGGCGGCACCACCGGCCTGATGGAGGTGTACCGCTACGCCGAGCCTGTAACGCAGCCGGGCTTCGTCTTCATGGACACCCCCGGCTTTGATCCTTGTTCGGCCACCGGCCAGATCGCCGGCGGTGCCAACATGATCCTGTTCACCACCGGCCGCGGGTCGATGTTCGGTGCCAAGCCTGTGCCGTCGGTCAAGCTCGCCACCAACACCCCCATGTACACCCGGCTGACGGAAGACATGGACTACAACTGCGGCGAGATCCTGGACGGCACGAAGACGATGGCCGAAACCGCAGAGGAGATCTTCCGCCTGGTGCTGCGGGTTGCTTCGGGCGAGCGTTCGAAAAGCGAGCTGCTGGGTCTGGGCGACCACGAGTTCGTGCCCTGGAACATCGGCGTAGTCAGCTGAGGCGGCCAAGCCGCCCTTCGGCAATATTGAAATCGCTCTTACGCGAGCGCGCCGGCGTTGGGCATCGTGAAGGCAACCTTGTCCAGCGTGGCCTGCAGCGTCTGCCGCTGTGGCGCGTCCAGGTCCACCAGCGGCGGCCGCACCACGGCCCAGTCCTGGCGGCCGGTTTTCCAGGCGATGGCTGCCTTCATGGCGGCCACCATCGGGAACTGCGCGAAGGCAGCGCGGGTGGCGTCCAACGCCTTCTGCTGGTCGTCGGCGTCGGCGTTGCGCCAGCTCTTGTACAACTGCACGATCTTCGTCGGGTTGACATTGGCCGTCGCGGTGATGCAGCCCGGGCCGCCGGCGCGCAGGTTGGCCAGCAGGAAACTCTCGCTGCCCGCGAACACGTCGAAGCCCTGGGGCCCGAACTCCTCGATCATCGCCCTGGTGTTGTTCCAGTCGCCCGAGCTGTCCTTCATGCCGGCCACGATCGTCGGGTAGGACTTCAGCAGCCGCGCGACCAGCCCGCGTGAGATCGGCGTGCTGGACACAGGGGGGATATGGTAAAGATAGATGCGCAGGCGCTCGTCGGCCACGGCGTCGATCACGCTGGCGAAGGCGCGGTACAGGCCTTCATCGCTGACGCCCTTGTAGTAGAAGGGTGGCAGCATCAGGCAGCCACCCACGCCTGCCTGCACCGCACGTTTGGTGAGCTCAATCGAGTCCGGCAGCGCACAGCAGCCGGTGCCCGGCATCAGGCGCCCGGGCGGAATGCCAGCCTCCAGCAGCGCATCGAGCAAGCGCTGCTTCTCGCTGACCGACATCGAGTTCGCTTCGGAGTTGGTGCCGAAGACCGACAACCCGACCTCCTGGTCCAGCAGCCAGCGGCAGTGACGGATGAAGCGATCAGGGTCCGGCGAGTAGTCGGGCTTGAACGGAGTGAGAACGGGCGAGAAGACGCCCTGCAGGCGGGAGGAAGATGCAGTCATAGTCCGGATTGTGCGGCTTGAGAACGCAAAGTAATTTTGCTCTGAAGATACGGCGGAAGTGTTTCCCCCGCCCGCGCGCGTGCGCACACTCGCGCCTGCAGTATTTGAAATACAAACAGGAGACAAGTCCATGCCCCGCATCCTTCGCCGCGCCCTCTGCGCCGGCTTTTTTGCTGCCGCCATGCTGCCCGTGGCCGCCCTCGCCGCCTGGCCTGACCACCCGATCAAACTGGTCGTGCCTTATCCGCCCGGAGGTGCCACCGACGTGATCGGCCGTATCGTCGCCCAGCGCCTGTCCACGGCGCTAGGCCAGCAGGTCATCGTCGACAACCGTGGTGGCGCCGGCGGCAACATCGGCGCCGACCTCGTCGCCAAGTCCAGGCCCGACGGCTACACGCTGTTGATGGCGGCGATGACTTCGCATTCGACGATGGCGCGGCTGGAGCGCGGCAAACTCGCCTACGACCTGCAAAAGGATTTGGTGCCGGTGCAGGTGGTCGGCTACGTGCCGCTGGTGTTCATCGTGCACCCCTCGGTGCCCGTCAACAGCTTTCAGCAACTGGTGAGCTTCGCCAAGGCCAACCCGAAGACGCTGACATACGCCTCCTCCGGCGCCGGCGCGCCGCAGCGCATGGCCGTCGAAATGTTCCGGGTGCAAAGCGGCGCCGACATGATCCACGTGCCATACAAGGGGAGCGGTCCCGCGATGATCGACCTCGTTGGCGGTCAGGTGCTGATGGCCGCCGAGACGGTCCCGGCAGCGCTGCAGCAGATCAAGGCGGGCAAGCTGCGTGCACTGGCTGTGACGACGCCGCAGCGCATCTCGACGCTGCCGGATGTGCCCACGGTCAACGAATCCGGCTGGAAGGACTTCGACGTGGTGTCCACCTTCGGCGTGATGGCGCCGGCGGGCACCCCGGCCGACGTGCTGGCCAGGCTGAACGCCGAGATCGGCAAGATGATGCAGGACGCGGCCGCCAAAGAACAGTTTCTGCAGCAAGGCGTGTACACGTTGCCACCGCAGACCCCCGCAGAAGCATCGAGCCGGCTGCGCAGCGAGATCGCCAAGTGGTCGAGGGTGATCGATGAGACCGGCGTGAAGGCCGACGAGTGACGCGCACGGGCGCGACGCATGACTGCAATACGAAATCACGCAACGACGAAATGACAAGATGACCAAACCTGATGATCCGACCGGCATGCGCAAGGGCCTGGTCAACTACGGCGATGCCGGCTTCTCCCTGTTCCTGCGCAAGGCCTTCATCAAGGGCTCGGGGCTGACCGACAAGGCGCTGGACCGGCCGGTGATCGGCATCACCGACACCGGCAGTGGCTACAACCCCTGCCACGGCAACATGCCGCAGCTGGTCGAGGCGGTACAGCGCGGCATTATGCTGGCCGGCGGGTTGCCGGTGAAGTTCCCGACCATCAGCATCGGCGAAAGCTTCTCCGCGCCGACCAGCATGTACCTGCGCAACCTGATGTCCATGGACACCGAGGAGATGCTGCGGGCGCAGCCGATGGACGCCATCGTGCTGATCGGCGGCTGCGACAAGACCGTGCCGGCTCAGCTGATGGGCGCGGCGTCGGCCGGCCTGCCGGCAATCCAGCTGATCACAGGCTCGATGCTGACCGGCTCGCACCGCGGCGAAACCGTAGGCGCGTGCACCGACTGCCGCCGCTTCTGGGGCAAGTTCCGCGCCGAAGAGATTGACGAGCAGGAGATTGACGACGTCAACAACCAGCTGGTGGCCAGCGTCGGCACCTGTTCAGTCATGGGCACGGCCAGCACGATGGCCTGCATAGCCGAAGGCCTCGGCATGACGGTGCCCGGCGGCGCGTCGCCGCCCGCCGTGACGGCGGGGCGCATGCGCGTGGCGGAGCAGACCGGAGCAGTTGCGGTGCAGCTGGCCAGGAGCGGCCTCACCATCGACAAGATCCTCACCGAGAAAGCGTTTGAGAACGCCATGCGCGTGCTGCTCGCGATCGGCGGCTCCACGAACGCGATCGTGCACCTGACCGCCATTGCCGGCCGGATGGGCCTGGAGGTCGACTTGAAAGCGCTCGACCGCATGGGCCGCGCAACACCGGTGTTGGTGGACCTGAAGCCCTCGGGCCAGCACTACATGGAGCACTTCGATGCGGCCGGTGGCATGCCGGCGCTGCTGCGCGAGCTGAAGCCGCTGCTGCACCTGGACGCGCTGACGGTCACCGGCCGCACGCTCGGCGAGGAGCTTGAGAGCGCCCCATCTGCCTTCACCCAAAACGTCATTCGTCCGCTCAGCAACCCGATCTATCCGCAGGGTGGCATCGCGGTGCTGCAGGGGAACCTGGCACCTGGCGG
>JACMQX010000257.1 GCA_014376765.1 Ramlibacter sp.
GCGACGGCCAATGCTGCGATGGCGATGGCTAGTTTGATCTTCATGCTTGTCTCCTTGAAAAAACACGCTTACCTCACTATTGAACGCGTGATTGCATCCAGCGCCCTCAGAGAAAACCTTTAAGCACAAACCCTTCCGCCCCTTCAAAGGTTTTGCAACCAGGCCGGCCCTTCGGGTACTCAGTTGGCATCTGTGAAGGAGATATGGATGTACCTAGCCGGCTCAAGCTCATCATCAACCGCCAGTTCATCGAGCGAGCCTGTGCGGCTTCACTCACCGACGCCAGTGCCAAAAATTGAAGATCAGGAAGCTGATGGAGTGCCGGCCCGGCAGATTGAATTGGTTAATCTGCGGATAAATTCCAGTAATTCCGCGCCGGAAGCCCCGGCTGACTTTGCTGAACTTCACGCGTGGAGCCCGCAAGGCGAGGTACAGGCTGGAGCTTCCGGCTTTGGTGTATCCCTGCACGGGTACGCTGAATTGGAGGGGCTGCAGCCGCAAGAATTCGAGAGGGATGCGATCAATCAATTCCTGAGGGCTGCACCGCCCGAACTGGCAACAGAGGTGGCCAGATTGCTGGGGTCCGGGCTGAGCTTTGCCCTGATGCCAGAGGATGTCAGTGCCAGGGTGCCCCACCTCGCAGGCGTGATCGATGCAACGACGCGGTACAACCTTGCCCAGCGCAGACTGCACAGCGCAAACCAGAGGCAGGCTTGTCTCCGACGCCTGGAACCTGTTGCGGACGGCGTCCGGATCTTCTCCAGCTTGGCCAGAATTATGGGTGGCGTCAGCGGGATAGTGCTCGGCGCGTCGTCTCAAACTTCTGTCCCGCTATCCGCGCTAGAAAGGACTTTAGTCATAGTCGGCTCTGTCACGATGCTGGGCAATGGAATCGTTACGTTTCTCTCACGCCTGTGCAGCAGCGCAGATTCGGTGGACGAGGTGTTCGAACCCTATCAGGGTGGAAGCGTCATCAGGGTTCCGGCCGTGCCACTGCGCACGGCGGAAGAATTGCAAGCCTTTGCCATTCTCAACCTGGCGGTGTCCATGGGCGACGCCCAGGCGGCCATGTCGGCCCAGCGCCAGGCGGCCGCAGGACCGGAATGGACGGTGCAGGTTGAGCCATTGACCGCCGTGCCAGACGCTGCGCTCACGCCCGCCACGCAACTGGATCATGAGTTGGAGGCAAGATGGAAACGCCTGCTCATCGATGAAATCGGCCGTCATAAATTCACTGTGAACCTTGCGCGGGACACAGCCCGTAGCCCCACTATTCATGGCCTTCATCGACAAGTCAAGGCGGCGGCCGTAAGAGCCCTTGACGCCATGGAAGAAGTCGAAGGCCGCACCTCGGACGAAGCGGCTCACGCCATGCTCAGGCTGCGAACTTCCGTGGCTTATGGACCACTGCTTGACTATGTGCGCAGCGCAAGCGGGCTATTTCCCCTCAGGCTTTCGTAGCGGGACACCTTCAATTCACCGGTACATCGCCTCAATCTGCGGCGCGTATTTCTGCTGCACCAGCTTGCGCTTGAGCTTCATTGTGGGGGTCAGCTCTTCGTCTTCAGCTGACAGCTGCGTCTCGAGCAAAAAGAACTTCTTGATCTGCTCGACCCGCGCAAACTTGGCGTTGATGCGGTCGATCTCGCCCTGGATCAGCTGCTGCACTTCGCGCGAACGCGTGAGGCTGGCGTAGTTGCTGAAGGGCACGTCGTTGTCCTGCGCGTACTTCTCGACGTTCTCCTGGTCGATCATGATGATGACGGTGAGGTAGGGCAGCTTGTCACCGATCACCACCGCGTCCGTCACATAGGGCGAGAACTTGAGCTCGTTTTCCAGCTCGCTGGGGGTGATGTTCTTGCCGCCTGCCGTAATGATGATGTCCTTCATCCTGTCCGTGATGCGGAAGTAGCCGTCGGCGTCCATCACGCCCACGTCGCCGGTGTGCAGCCAGCCGTCGGCGTCAATCGTCTCGGCGGTTTTTTCGGGCTGGTTCAGGTAGCCCATGAATACGTTCGGGCCGCGCACCAGGATCTCGCCGGTGGCAGGGTCCAGCCGCACCTCGTTGTAGGTTGCGGCCGGGCCGATCGAGCCGGGCTTCATGCGCGTAGCCGGCACGCCGGTGGCGGCGCCGCAGGTCTCGGTCATGCCCCAGACCTCCAGCATCGGCACGCCAAGGGCCATGTACCACTTGATCAGGTCGGCTGAAATCGGCGCTGCGCCGGTAAAGCAGAATCGCGCGCGGTGGATGCCGATCAGCTTGCGCACATTGTTGAGCGCGATCCAGCGGGCCAGCGTGAACTTCATCTTCAGGAACCCGTCCACCGGCTTGCCCGCCAGCACCCGGTCTGCAATCTCGGTGCCCACGCCAATGCCCCAGGCATAGGCGGCCTGCTGCAGCGGGCTGGCTTCTTTCAGCGAAATCATCACGCCTGAATAAAACTTTTCCCACACCCGCGGCACGGCGGTGAATACAGTCGGCGCGATTTCGCGCACGTTCTCCGGCACGGTCTCGGGGTTTTCTACAAAGTTCAGGATGGAGCCGGTGTACATCGCAAAGTATTCGCCGCCCATGCGCTCGGCAATGTGGCACAGCGGCAGGAAGCACATGCGCTCGTCCGCATCGGTTTGCGCGGCCAGCAGGTTGTAGCCGCGCGTGGTGTAGACCAGGCCTTTGTGGCTGTGCATCGCGCCCTTGGGCTTGCCCGTGGTGCCCGAGGTGTACACCAGGATGGCCAGGTCCTGCGGCTGGCAGGCCCGGACGCGTTGCATCAGCTCGTCTGGGTGCTGGGCCATGTAGCTGCGGCCCAATTCGCGCAGCTGGTTCAGGCTGATCACGCCGGGCTCCTTGAGGTCGCGCAGGCCTTCCATGTCAAACACCACAATCGCGCGCAGGCGGGGCAGGGCGGCGCGCACTTCCAGTGCCTTGTCCAGCTGCTCGTCGTCTTCCACAAACAGAATCGTGGTGCCGGAGTCCTCGCACAGGTAGCTCACCTGCGAGGCCGCATCGGTCGGATAGATGCCGTTGGACACGCCGCCACAGCTGAGTACGGCCAGGTCGGCCAGCACCCATTCGACAACGGTGTTGGACAGGATGGAGGCGGTGTCCCCGGCCTGAAAGCCCTGGCTCATCAGGCCGCAGGCGATCTCGCGCACGGCTTCAGCCGTCTGGTTCCAGCTCCAGCTGCGCCAGATGCCCAGCTGCTTTTGCCGCATCCACACTTTGGGGCCGCGTGCGCTCACGGCGTTCCAGAACATGGCGGGAATGGTGTCGCCGGCCATCACCACTTCAGGGTTGGGCTGAATAGCTGAAAGGTCCCAGAGGTTGGACATGCTCTATCTCCAGTTCTTTTTCTTTTTCCAGCGGCGCTCGCCGCGCACGCCGGCTTCCTTCATCCCGAGATAGAACTCCTTGATGTCGTCCTTCTCGCGCAGCCGGGCGCAGGTGTCTTCCATGACGATGCGGCCGTTTTCCAGCACATAGCCGTAGTCGGACGCATTGAGCGCCATGTTGGCGTTTTGCTCGACCAGCAAGATGGTGGTGCCGCGCTCGCGGTTGATGCGCACCACAATCTCGAAGATCTCGCGGGTGAGTTTGGGGGACAGGCCCAGGCTGGGCTCGTCCAGCAGGATCAGGTCGGGGTTGGCCATCAATGCACGCGAGATCGCCAGCATCTGCTGCTGCCCGCCCGAAAGCAGGCCGGCGCCCTGCGCAGCCCGCTCACGCAGGATGGGGAAGTAGGCATAGACGGCCTCGATGTCGCGGGCCACTCCGTCGCGGTCATGCCGGGTGTAGGCGCCCATGAGCAGGTTGTCGCGCACGCTCAAAAGCGGGAACACCTCGCGGCCCTCGGGCACGTGCGACAGGCCCTGCTGCACGATGTAGGCCGGGTCCCGCGCGGTGATGGCCGAGCCCTTGAAGTCGATCGAGCCCTTGCGCGGGTCGATGATGCCCGAGATGGTCTTCAAAATCGTGGTCTTGCCCGCGCCGTTGGAGCCCAGCACGGTGGCAATCTCGCCGCGCCGCACCTGCAGGCTCACGCCGCGGATCGCCTTGATCGGCCCATAGGCGCTCTCGACGTTCAAGAGCCGCAGGACGGGCTGGTCGCTCACGGGTGGTGGCACCTCGCTCATGATGCGGCCTCCGTGCTGCGTGCCTTCTCACCTGCGGCGTGCGCGCCATCACCCATGCGCACAGAGGTATCAATGTCCCGCCGCAGCGACGAAACATCGTCCACCGAACCCAGGTAGGCCTCGATCACGCCCGGGTCGGTCTGAACCTCGCGGGGGGTGCCCATGGCCAGCACCTCGCCCTGGTTCATTGCCAGCACCCGGTCAGACACTTTGGACACGAGCGTCATGTCGTGTTCCACCATCAGCACCGTGATGCCCAGCTCATGCTTGATGTCCTGGATCCAGAAGGCCATGTCCTCGGTCTCCTCCACGTTGAGGCCGGACGATGGCTCGTCCAGCAGCAGCAGTTTGGGCTCGGTGCACAGCGCGCGTGCCAGCTCCACTACCTTGCGCACACCGTAGGGCAGGCCGGCCACGAGCGAGTCGCGGTGGTGTTGCAGGTCCAGGAAATCAATCACCTCCTCGACCTTGCGGCGCGCCTCGATCTCGGCGTCGCGCGTCTTGCGGGTGAACAGCATTTCGCTCCATAGCCCGCTGGTGTGGTGGGTGTGCCGGCCAATCAGCAGGTTGTGCAGCACGGTGGCATGTTCGAATAATTCAATGTTCTGGAAGGTGCGGGCAATGCCCAATGATGCGATCTTGTGCGGCGGCTGGTCGGTGAGCTTTTTGCCTTGGTAATCAATCTCGCCGGTGGTCGGCGTGTAGATGCGGCTGATCAGGTTGAAGACCGTGGTTTTGCCCGCGCCGTTGGGGCCGATGAGGGTGAAGCATTCGCCCTGCTTCACATCAAAGCTCACGTTGTTGACGGCCAGCACGCCGCCAAAGCGCACGCTCAAGTTCCTGGCTGAAAGAAGGATGTCGCTCATGGGGGTCATTTCAGCCTGTCGGACTTCAGGAAGGATTTCTGGCGCTTGAACAAACCTTTGCGATAAAACGGAAAGAGCTGAAAGTAGGTCCTGACCTTGAGCCATCGCCCATACAGCCCCAGCGGCTCGAACAACACAAACGCAATCAGCACCGCGCCGTACACAAACGACTGCAGGCCCGGTGCCTGGCCCACGGCTTCAGGCAGGTAGTCCTTGGACAGGTTGATGATCTGCGGCATCGAGATCAAAAAGATCGCGCCC
>JACMQX010000040.1 GCA_014376765.1 Ramlibacter sp.
CCGAAATTACTAATAGGTCGCGGGCGCGCGAGATCATGGCGAAATGTGGCCCGTTGTGTGGATTGATGCGCGGGGTAAGGGGGGCGCAAGAGTTGTGGAGCAACGCTGCCGGGAAACCGTACCTTCCCCCATTCGGACAAAAAAGTCCCTTTTGGAAATCAATCAAAACGATCCGCCCATGCAAACCGGCGCGGCCACATTGGGCAAGTCGGCTTTTTCGGACTGGCCGACGGTAGGGGGGTTCTATCGCTGGAGCTTCAGTCTCAAACACCGCTGCTTTCCCTTCGTGCGCAGAATGGCAAAACTCGTAGGGCGGTTCTGGAACATTCGACACGCGCAGCGCAGGTGTTAAGTTGATGCGACGCGGAGGTATCAAAGGCAAGGCTGAGCCCGAGCCCCTAGCGGCAGCCTTAACCGGATAACTTTCCGGGTAACTCTGTCTCTTTTCTAATTACTTCATAGGTAGTTTGATAGATACACGGCCTACCATATTCCACAGTGGTTAGATGGTGAGTGGTTACAAACATAGTCTTCGAAGACTGTGGTCATGTAGCCACCCTGTATCAAGCTGGCGCCCCGTGCATCGAAGCGGCGCAAAGCCTGCCCTCACAGCGCCCAGCACGCCTTCCGACAGCGGAACGCGCCGTTCTCTGACAACGCCGCACCGGTTATCCCAATAGCCTGAAGTCGCACTAACCCAAAAAAGCGAGAGAAGCATGAACCTCATCATGGTTGGTGGTGGGTGCGCTGATCGGCTGGATCGCGAGGGGGTCATGAAATCCGACCCGCAGCAGGGGATGATCCTGAATGTCTCTTCGGCATAGTTGGTGCCATGATCGGCAGTTGGCTCCTGGTGCCGACGCTCGGCACACTCACTATCAACAGCAACGACGTCAGCCTGGCCGGTCTGGGCGTGCCACTGCACGCCGTGATCGTGCTGTTGGCCATCGTGAACTTCTTGCGTCGGGGCACTGCACGTTAATTCGTCTGCAGAGCTTAAAACAGGCCCTCGGTTGTCTGAGGACCTTTTCATTTGTCCTTTCACACTGGAGATCACCATGAACGCCATGGACATCTCGAAGCCGTATCTCGACCGACCCACCGACACGCAAGCGGACTTCGACGAAGTGGCGCGCCAAGTGCCCTCCTCGGCGCTTGCAGGTGGGCTTGCCGATGCCTTCCGCTCCGACAAGACGCCTGACTTTGGCCAAATGGCCGCCAGTCTGTTCGGCGGCTCGAACGGGCAGCAACAGGCTGGCCTGCTCTCACAACTCATCAAATCGGTGATCCTGGCCTTGCTCAGCAGCGTCGCAGGCGGCGCACTGGGCCGAATGTTCCAAGGATCGTTCCAAGGATCGTTCCCAGGGTCGGCAAGCTCCGCTGCTGGTGTGCCCGCCGCAACGCAGATCTCGGCCAGCGACCTCTCGCAGCTGACGCCAGACCAAGTGCGCGAACTCGCCACCGAAGCGCAGCGCCAGGACCCCGGCGTGCTGGATCGGGTGGGTGCCTTTTATGCAGAACATCTGGAAGTGGTCAAGGTTCTGGGCGGTGCAGCGCTGGCCATTGCGCTGGGCCAGGTAGCCACGCGCGTGCGTCGCTGAGCGACGCGACCTTGGCACTGAGGCATACCGTGCTTCGCCCGGGTCCTCGGGTCACCCTGCTGCTGCAGCATCCGGGCGCTTTCGCGCTGCAGACTTTCAAGGCGTTTCGCGCCAACCAGGGCCTGCTGCTGGCCGGCGCTATCGCCTATTACGCCTTGCTGTCTATCGTGCCGCTCTTGATCCTGACGGTGATTGCGCTGTCGCACTTTGTTGACCAAGTCGGGCTCCTGAGCACCTTGGGCCGCTATCTCGAGTGGCTGATTCCGGGGCAATCACGCGCCGTGGTGGCAGAACTGGCTGCCTTCCTGGAACACCGCGAAGTAGCCGGTTGGGTGCTGCTGGCGAGCATGCTTTTTTTCAGCTCGCTGGCCTTCACCGTGCTGGAGAACGCGATGTCGGTGATCTTCCATCACCGTGTCATCGTGCGTCGACGGCGCTTTCTCATCTCGGCCATCATTCCCTACATCTACATCCTGTGCCTGGGCGTCGGGCTGCTCGTCGTCACGCTCGTGGCCGGCAGCCTGCAGGTGATGGGAACGCAGAGCATCGAGTTCCTCTGGCGCACGTGGTCGCTGAGCGGTCTTTCGGGCACGCTGCTGTATCTGCTGGGCTTGGTCGGCGAGGTCTTTGTGCTGACCTCGATCTACATGGTGATGCCGGTGGGCCGCTTGTCCTTGCGGCACGCGCTCGTCGGCGCCGTGGTGGCAGCCGTGCTCTGGGAAATCTCGCGTCACCTGCTGGTGTGGTACTTCGCAACCTTGTCGCAGATCGGCACCGTCTACGGCTCGCTGACGACCGCGATCGCGGTGCTGCTCAGCCTGGAGTTGGCGGCGACCTTGCTGCTGCTCGGCGCGCAGGTCATCTCGGAATACGAACGGCTGGACCACCGCTTGCCCGGTACGACCAAGACTTTCACGACCGCGCCGCCTTAAGGCGCGCCTTGCCGCCGCAACGCTTGCAGCGGATGCGGCTGCGGATGCGGATGAGGATGCGGCTGCGGCTGCGGCTGCGGCTGCGGCTGCGTCATCAGCAAGGACAGTCGTCCAGATTCTTTGACTATTTCAGGAGTTTTTCCATGCAGAACATGTTGCTTGCCGAGAGGCCCCATCCGCAAGGCCAGGCGCCCGTCACGGCGGCGGGGCTGACGTGATGGCCATCAGCGACGCGATCGGCGAGCCGGTCAGCCTGGAACCGTTGAAGGAATCCCGGCCCTCGTGGCTGAAACTGGTCAAGGCCGCGGCAAGTGCATGGGTGGCTGACTACGCGCCGAGCATGGGTGCGGCGCTGTCTTACTACAGCGTCTTTTCG
>JACMQX010000258.1 GCA_014376765.1 Ramlibacter sp.
CAGGTCCAGGAAGTGAACCGCCTGCTCAAGGAATTCGAGCAGATGCAGGACATGATGAAGAAGATGAAGGGCGGCGGGCTGATGAAGATGATGAAGCGGATGGGCGGCATGAAGGGCATGCCGAAGTTTTAGACGCCCCCCTTAAGCGCGCTAACCGCAGCAATGGGGGTCAAAGTCCAATTTCATACGACGTTTTTTTGCGCCGTCCAGGCAACTGTCCTGAATTGGAATCTGACCCCCATTACTTTTTTCGCGGACTGGGGCTTCAGGCCTCTGCTTCTTCCTTCAGCAACACCTCTCCCCGAAGCGAGCGCTGCATCGCCTGCGTGATGCGCACGTCCACCATCTGGCCCACCAGCCGCTCGTGCCCGGTGAAGTTCACCACGCGGTTGCATTCGGTGCGGCCCATCAGCTCCGCGCTGTCCTTGCGTGATGCGCCTTCCACCAGCACGCGCTGCACCGTGTCCTGGCGGCTGGCGCTGATGGCGCGTACGTTGTTGTCGATGGTTTCCTGCAGGTGTTGCAGGCGCTTTAACTTCAGTTCATGAGGCGTTTCGTCCTGCAGAGTCGCAGCAGGTGTGCCAGGGCGCGGGCTGAAGATGAAGCTGAAAGATGTGTCATAGCCCACGTCGTTGATGAGCGTCATCATCTTGCCAAAATCTTCTTCTGTCTCGCCCGGGAAGCCGACGATGAAGTCGCTGGACAGCGACAGCCCCGGCCGGATCGCGCGCAGCTTGCGGATGGTGCTCTTGTATTCCATGGCCGTGTAGCCGCGCTTCATCGCCATCAGGATGCGGTCACTGCCGTGCTGCACCGGCAGGTGCAGGTGGCTCACCAGCTTGGGCACCTTGCCGTAAGCCTCGATCAGCCGCTGGGTGAACTCGTTCGGGTGGCTCGTGGTGTAGCGGATGCGCTCAATGCCCGGGATGTCCGCCACATACTCGATCAGCATCGCAAAGTCGGCAATCTCGGCCGTATCACCCATGCGGCCGCGGTAGGCGTTGACGTTCTGGCCCAGCAGGGTCACTTCTTTCACGCCCTGTTCAGCCAGCCCGGCAATCTCCACCAGCACATCGTCAAACGGGCGCGAGACTTCTTCACCCCGCGTGTAGGGCACGACGCAATAGCTGCAGTATTTGGAGCAACCTTCCATGATGCTCACAAACGCGGTGGCACCTTCCACACGCGCAGGGGGCAAGTGGTCAAACTTTTCAATCTCGGGAAAGCTGATATCGACCTGCGGCCGGTTCAGCGTGCCGCGCTGGTCCAGCAACTGCGGCAGGCGGTGCAGCGTCTGCGGGCCGAACACCACATCCACATACGGCGCACGCGCGATGATGGCCGCGCCCTCCTGGCTGGCGACGCAGCCGCCCACGCCGATCAGCACGCCCTTTTTCTTGAGGTGGCGCACCCGGCCCAGATCGCTGAACACCTTCTCCTGCGCCTTCTCGCGCACCGAGCAGGTGTTGAACAAAATCAGGTCCGCCTCGTTCACGTCCTGCGTGCGCTCATAGCCCTCGGCCGCGTGCATGACATCTGCCATCTTGTCCGAGTCGTACTCGTTCATCTGGCAGCCGAAGGTCTTGATGAAAACTTTTTTGGCCATGATGCATAACCGTCAGTTCGACTTGACGGGTTTGTTCGGGTCGTATTTGGGCAGCTTGTCGAACGGCGTGTTCGGGTCGGGCTTGGGCGGGTCCGAGTCGAACACAAAGTTGCGTGCAGGCGGCATGCCGGGGCGCTTTTCCTTGACCTCTGCCGCGTTGAGGATCCAGACCTCATGAATCAGGCCGGCGCTGTCGCGCAGGTAGTTCACCTGGTATTCAGTGCCGACGATGGCGCCCGACATCACCAGCAGGCTTTGCGTGTCGCGCAACCGGGCGCCTGGCGAAAGGCGGTCGGGCTTGCCGTTGAGCAGGACCTCGGGCGGCGCGGTGACCATGAGCTTGCCGCGCAACGCAGCCTTGGGAAATTCACGCACGCCGGTTTGTGAGGTCTGGGCGTGTAAGGGCGCGGGCGCCAGTGCAACCAGGGTGGTGAACGCGGCGGCCAGCAGCAGACTGAAAGCCGCGAAAAACGGGGGGGAGGGTGTGTGCGATGTGCAGCGGTTCATGGTGTGTATCCAGAGGCTGTTGAGGAAACTGGCCCGCTGGCAAAGCCGGCGAGCGGAGGCGAGTTGGCAGTTTAACAAACGGGGGCCCTTGCGCTTTCTCCACGGGGAGAGGGCGCAGGAAAGGTCGGCTAGACTGGATTATTTGTAGTCAGGCCCAGGCATGAACCTCGTTGACAGCTTTGCCGATATCTCGCGCTTTGTACGTTTGCGGCGCGACATCCATGCGCACCCCGAGCTGGGTTTTGAGGAGCACCGCACATCGAAAATAGTGGCCGAGCTGCTGACCGAGTGGGGCATCGAGGTGCACACCGGTATTGCCGGAACCGGCGTGGTCGGCGTCTTGCGCTGCGGCACTGGCCAACGCACGATTGGCCTTCGCGCCGACCTGGACGCCCTGCCGCTTCAGGAAGAAAACCACTTCCCCCACCGCTCCACACACGACGGCCGCATGCATGCCTGCGGGCACGATGGCCACACCACCATGCTGCTCGCGGCAGCATGGCACCTGGCCAAGGCGCACGACTTTGACGGCACCGTCAACTTCATCTTCCAGCCGGCTGAAGAAATGGGCAAGGCCGGCGCGCTCAAGATGATCGAGGAGGGCCTGTTCACCCGCTTCCCGTGTGAAGCGGTGTTCGCGCTGCACAACTTTGCAATTGAAGACGCCGGCAGCTTCGCCCTCAACCACGGCGCCTTGATGGCGTCCAGCAACACCTGGCGCGTGACGCTCACCGGCCGCGGTACGCATGCGTCAATGCCGCACACCGGCATTGACCCGGTGGCCGCCACGATTAACCTGGCGCAGCAGCTTCAGTCGCTGTTGCCCCGCATGGTGGACTCCACCGAGCGCGTGCTGCTGGCCGTCACCCAGATCCAGGGGTCAGATGCGCCCAACGTGATTCCGGACAAGGCCTGGGTCGGCGGCACGGTGAGGACCTTTTCGGTGGAGGCTCTGGACGCCATCGAGTCCGGGCTGCGGCAGATGGCGCAGCACACGGCACAGGCCCACGGCTGTACCGCAGAGGTCATGTTCAAGCGAGCCTCGCCGCCGGTGGTCAACCATGAAAAGGAAGCGCGCTTTGCAGCCGAGGTCATGCGTGAAGTGGTCGGCGCGGAGCGCGTGAACGAGCACTTCCCGGCCGTCATGGGCGCAGAGGACTTTGCCCACATGCTGCGCGTCAAGCCCGGCTGCTACGCCTTCATTGGCAATGGCGACGGTGGTCACCGCATGCCGGACCACGGGCCCGGTCCTTGCATCATCCACAACACCTCGTTCGATTTCAACGACGACATCATCCCGGTCGGTGCGAGTTATTTTGTGCGGCTGGCGCAACGCTGGCTGGCGCAGCCCGACGGTGCGCAGCCTTTCACTGCGTAGCCTTCTGTTTCAATGACCTGATTCATTTTTTCAACTGGAGATTTCATGAAGTACCGCCACCTCTGCCTGGCCTTTGCCTTGTCCCTGGCAGCCAGCGCGCCCGCCTTGGCGCAGCGCGTGATTCACATCATCGTGCCCTTCGGCCCCGGTGCGGTGCAGGACACGATCGCACGCACCTTCAACGGCGAACTGGGCCAGATCCTGGGCGCCACCGTGGTGGTGGAAAACCGGGCCGGCGCGGGCGGCACCATCGGTACCGGCATGGTGGCCAAAGCTGCGCCAGACGGCAACACCCTGGTGCTGGCAGCAGCCAGCCATACGCTGGCCGGCCACCTGTATGCCAAGCTGCCGTACGACCCGATCAAGGACTTTGCGGCTGTGTCATTCCTCGGAAATTCAGGGTACGTGATCGCCGCGCCCGGCAACATGGGCGTGAATAACCTGGCTGATTATGTGAAGGCGGTCAAAGCCAAGCCCGGCCAGCTCAATTACGCCAGCGCCGGCAACGGCAGCGCCACACATCTGGGCATGGCGTCGTTCCTGGCCAAAGCCGGCGGGGAAATGCAGCACATCCCGATGAAGTCAACAGGCGATGCGGTCAATGAAGTGTTGGCAGGCCGCGTCCAGGGTGTGACTGCTGCGCTGATTGGCATCACGCCGTTCAAGCAGGACCCGCGCCTGAAACTGCTGGCCTACACCGGCAACACGCGCTCCAGGTTCTTGCCTGACCTGCCCACCGTCGCCGAGGCGGGCGTACCGGGCTACAAGTTCGATTCGTGGATCGGGCTGCTGGCCCCGGCCGGCACCCCGCGCGCCGAGATCGACAAGCTCAACGCTGCAGTGCAAAAGGCACTGTCCGACCCGGCCGTCCAGCAGCGCTTTGCCAACCTGGGTGTGGAGATGGGTCCTATGGGTGTGGACGACTTCAGCCGGCTGCTGCGAGCTGACTACGAGAACGCAGGCGTAATCGTCAAGGCTTCGGGTGCGAAGGTGGAGTGAGAGCACGGTCAGACGGTTGCCTTGTCAACGGCAGCGCCGCAGGCGCTGCTATTGAAAGCCACCGCGCTTGAAGCAAGGTTGTAGGACACCGCTGACGATCAAATAGCGCTTGCCGTTTTTCTGACAGCGCCATTGGTTGTTCTTCCTACAGGGGGGATGAATTGAGCGTCCTACGCTCCTGTCTGGCGCCATTGCCATACACACATCCCAAGGGAATCACATGCCCAAAAGTACCAAGGCGGCCCCCAGCAAAGCCACTGCCCGCAACACCGGTAGCGCGTCGGCTAAAGTCAATCCTGGCGCGTCGTCCGACGCTGCAGTCGCAAAAGCCGTACAGACGGGCGAGCTCGCCGCTGCCATGCCTTTCAACCCGACCAAGCCGGCAGAGCACGGCTTTGCCAACGGCCTGGCGCCCCAGGCTGGGGCGACGGTTGAACCGGCATCACGCCTGCCCACGGGCAGCACCTTGTCCGAGGAAAACTCCTCGGACAAGGTGGGCAGTGTCGTGCCCGCGGGCGTGAATGCAGCCATCGAACCACTGGACCGCGTTCGCGTGGACTCGTCCGGCCAGATGCTCACCACCAACCAGGGCGTGAAAGTAGCGGACAACCAGAACTCGCTGAAGTACGGCGTTCGTGGCCCTGCGCTGCTGGAGGACTTCATCCTGCGCGAAAAGCTCACGCACTTTGACCACGAGCGCATCCCCGAACGCATCGTGCATGCGCGTGGCTCGGCGGCCCACGGCTTTTTTGAATGCTATGAGGCAGCCACCGACCTCACCAAGGCGGCGCCGTTCAAGGAAACAGGCAAGATCACGCCGGTGTTCGTGCGCTTTTCCACCGTCGCAGGCGAGCGCGGCTCCAAGGACACGGCGCGCGATGTGCGCGGCTTTGCAGTCAAGTTTTATACCGACGAAGGCAACTGGGACTTGGTGGGCAACAACATGCCCGTCTTCTTCATTCAGGACGCGATGAAGTTCCCTGACCTGATCCACGCCGTCAAGCCCGAGCCGCACAACCAGATGCCGCAAGCGGCCAGCGCGCACGACACCTTCTGGGATTTTGTCTCGCTGATGCCCGAGTCCATCCACATGCTGATGTGGGTCATGTCCGACCGCGCCCTGCCGCGCAGCTTCGCAACGATGCAGGGCTTTGGCGTGCACACCTTCCGCATGGTCAATGAAGAGGGCGTGTCCGTTTTCGTCAAGTTCCACTGGCAACCCAAGGCCGGCACGCATTCGCTGGTCTGGGACGAAGCGGTGAAGATCTCCGGCGCTGACCCGGACTACCACCGCCGTGACCTTTGGGAGCGCATTGAGGGCGGCAACTACCCTGAATATGAGCTGGGTGTGCAGGTCTTCACTGAAGAGCAGGCCGAGTCATTCAGCTTCGACATCCTTGACGCGACCAAGCTCATCCCGGAAGAGATGATCCCGATCCGCCCGCTGGG
>JACMQX010000041.1 GCA_014376765.1 Ramlibacter sp.
AAAGATGTACATCGACAGGAACGCCTCTGCAATCGTCTTGCCCACGGTGAGCAGGCCGTGGTTGCGCAGCATCAGGTAGTTCGCGTTGCCCAGATCCGCCTGCAGGCGCGGCTTTTCCTCGTCGCGGAAGGCCACGCCTTCATAGTCGTGATAAGCCAGGGACGACAGCACAAAGGTCGATTGCTGGCTGATCGGCAGGATGCCTTCCTTTTGCGCGCTCACGCCCACGCCGGCGCGGGTGTGGGTGTGCATCACGCAGCCGGCGTCGGGCCGCGCTTCGTGCACGGCGCTGTGAATGACGAAGCCTGCGGGGTTCACCGGGAAGGGGCTGTCATGCAGCTTGTTGCACTGCATGTCGACGCGGATCAGGCTGGAGGCAGTGATCTCGTCGAACATCAGGCCATAGGGGTTGATGAGGAACTGGTGCTCGCTGCCGCTCACCGACTCGGGCAGCTTGGCGGTGATGTGGGTGAAGACGAGGTCGCTCCAGCCGTACAGGGCCACCAGGCGGTAGCAGGCGGCAAGGTCGCACCGCAGTTGCCATTCTTCGGCGCTGACGACTTCCTTGAGGGAGGGGATGTGCATGGCGGGTCTTTCTTGTGACTGTTGCCTTGCACTATGGCGCGCTTCCCCCGCTTTGACATCAGCGCTTGCCCCAGTGAAGGGTCTCCGGTCCGAAGGTCATCGCCGACGGGTGCCCGCCGCCAACCCGCTACGTTTTCTCTCGCGGCTAGTCGTGAAGTCGTTGCGCTGCCCAGAGTACCTGGTCGATCACCGCTTGCACTGAGTTGCGGTGCGACTCGCTGATGAGATCGCCCTTCGAGTCAAACGCCTCAGCGGCCCGGCCGAGGGCAAAGGCCTGCGGGGCGATCCAGCATTGCGCATTGAGCATCAGCGGCGCGAGATGGCTTTGCGAGCGCAGCCCGCCCAGCATGCCCGGAGCTGCGCTGAGCATGCCCACCACCTTGCCGCGAAAGGACTTGAAGCCATCGGTCCACGCCGGGTCGGCCTGCACGGGGCTGGAGACCCAGTCGACCGTGTTCTTCAGCAGGGCGGTGTAGCTGCCGTTGTATTCCGGCGAGCAGATGATCCAGGCCGGGTGCTCATGCATCAGGACCTTCAGGCGCATCACGTCGGGCGGTGTGGCCACGGCTTCAAGGTCGGCGTTGTACATCGGGATGTCGTAGTCGGCCAGTTCGATGTGCGTGACCTCGGCGCCCACGGCCCGCGCCTGCGTTGCCGCGTTGTGCGCGAGTTTGCGGTTGTGCGACTGGAGCCGTGTGCTGCCTGCAAAGATGAGGAGTTTCATGGTGGGGGCGATAGTGTCGCTGTTGTTTGATCAGGGCGCGGGCGCGCGATTGCTGGTACGCCAGGCGGTGGAGTCGGCTAGCGTCGCCGCCAGCTGCACGGCGATGTCCTGGATGACCTGGTCCCAGATGGAGGGGCCTGCGGGGGCGATATTGACGAGGGTGTTCATGCAGGCATTGGCTTCGAAGAGGAGCACGCTGCCATCGGGCCTGATGCTGGCGTCGATGCCGTAGTAATCCAGGCCGATGCGCTGGGTGATCTCCTGAACGACGCCGGCAATATGCGGCAGCGTGCCAGTGGCAAAGTTTTCCAGGTAAGCCTGCTCTTCTTCGCGGCTGCCCGCGAGCCGGTTTTTGGCATGCACCATCCATTCATCGGAGACGATGTGGTGGCGGTTAAAGATCCCGTCGCCCGCCACCACGATGCGGGTTTTGCGGTAGTGGCCGTCTGCGTCGCGATAGTCCACGAACTGGGTGAGGTAGACGTCACGGCCACCCCAGGGCAGCGGGTTGATCGCGTCCCAGCCGGCCGGGCCCCGGACCAGCGCCGTGTCCTCGCCGCCGTGGCCTCCGCACATCCGCACCAGCACCGGGTACTGGATGCCCGCTTGTGCCATGGCGCTTTGCAGTTGCGCCAGTGTGGCCGCGTTGGCGCGCACGGTCTTGGGAACATGCAGGCCGGGGATGCCTTGCAGCAGCTCATGAATACCGTCGCGCGTGGTGCGCTGTATGGCGCGTGGGTGGTTGAAGCAGGGCACATTGAGCGCGTCGACAAATGCAGCGGCCTGATGGAGGGCACGCCGGTAGAGGTCGGCATCGGCCAGGAAGTTGATGCAGGGCGCCCGCAGCATGCGGGCGTTGAGCGTGAGGCGCTCGTCGCCAAAGTAAATGGCTTGCGCATCCCAGGGCAGATCGGCCAGTTGCGCCAGAAAGCTGGCGGTGCCCTGCATCACGAGGCGGGGCGGCTCATGCCAGTTGCCGTACAGCGTGGTGGCCCGGCCGGCATCGGTCACGCCCATCAACAGGTAGGCCATGGGGCGCCCAGGTGTCACGGCGGGTGAGTCTTGGAGGATGGTGTTCAAGGGCTGTCCGGTAGGTTCGCGGCCAGTGTAGTCCGCCAGGGGGGCCCACCCTGGCCCGCCGGGGTTTGTCACAATTTTTGTGCAGCGCGATAAAATCACTGGCTGGCCTGGCCGCCCTGACCGGGTGGAAGGCCGCCACCGTTTGCACTTCAGCGACGGTTTGAACGAAAGGCCGCAGGCCATGTTGTATCCCCAGGAATTTGATGTGATTGTGGTGGGCGGCGGCCATGCCGGGACAGAGGCCGCGCTCGCCGCTGCCCGCATGGGCTGCAAGACACTGTTGCTTTCACACAACATAGAGACCTTGGGCCAGATGAGCTGCAACCCGTCGATTGGCGGCATTGGCAAGGGGCATTTGGTCAAGGAGATAGATGCCATGGGCGGGGCAATGGCCTGCGCCACAGACGAAGCCGGCATCCAGTTCCGCATTCTCAATTCAAGCAAAGGCCCCGCCGTGCGCGCAACCCGCGCTCAGGCGGACCGTATTTTGTACAAGGCCGCTATCCGCGGCCGGCTGGAGAACCAGCCCAACCTCACCCTGTTCCAGCAAGCCGTGGACGACCTGATGGTGGAAGGTGACAGGGTGGTGGGCGCCGTCACGCAGGTGGGCATTCGCTTTCGCGCGCGCACGGTGGTACTCACCGCCGGGACCTTTCTTGACGGCAAGATTCATGTGGGCATGAGCAACTATGCCGCCGGCCGCGCAGGCGACCCGCCGGCCGTGAGCCTGTCGGCACGCCTGAAGGAACTCAAGCTGCCGCAAGGGCGGCTCAAGACCGGCACGCCGCCGCGGCTGGATGGCCGCAGTATCGACTTCAGCCAGTGCGAGGAGCAGCCCGGCGACGGCATGCCGGGCGGCATGGGCGAGGCCGTGCCGGTGTTCAGCTTCATGGGCCATGCGTCGCAGCACCCGGCTCAAATGCCGTGCTGGGTGACCCATACCAACGAGCGGACGCACGACATCATCCGCTCGGGTTTTGACCGCAGCCCGATGTTCACTGGGCAGATCGAAGGCGTTGGCCCCCGGTACTGCCCCAGCGTGGAAGACAAGGTCAACCGCTTTGCCGACAAGAACAGCCACCAGATTTTTCTGGAGCCAGAGGGCCTGACCACGCACGAGTACTACCCCAACGGCATCTCGACCAGCCTGCCGTTTGACATCCAGTACCAGCTGGTGCGGTCGATGAAGGGGTTGGAGAACGCCCACATCCTGCGGCCTGGCTATGCGATTGAATACGACTACTTTGACCCGCGCGCCCTGAAGAGCAGCTTTGAAACCCGGTCAATTGCCGGGCTGTTCTTTGCCGGCCAGATCAATGGCACAACCGGGTACGAGGAAGCAGCTGCCCAGGGAATGTTCGCCGGCATCAATGCAGCTCTGCAATGCAAGGGACAGGCGCCCTGGATGCCCCGCCGGGATGAAGCGTACTTGGGCGTGTTGGTTGACGACCTGATCACCAAGGGTGTGACTGAGCCCTACCGGATGTTCACGAGCCGGGCGGAGTTCCGTCTGCAACTGCGTGAAGACAATGCCGACATGCGGCTGACCGAAGCGGGCAGGCAGCTTGGGCTGGTGGACGATCTGCGATGGGACGCCTTCAACCGAAAGCGCGACCTTGTTTCACGTGAAACACAGCGCCTCAAGTCGATCTGGGTCAGCCCGCAAAACCTGCCGCAGCCAGAAGCAGAGCGTGTTTTTGGCAAGGCGATTGACCACGAATACAACCTGGCCGACCTGTTGCGCCGCCCGGATGTGAGCTACCAGGCGCTGATGTCGCTGGACGGTGGCAAGTACGCCAGCCCGGAACTGTGCGGCGCACCGGTGGAGGGAGATGAAAACACCAATGACATGTTGGCCAGCGTCGTGGAGCAGATCGAAATCTCGGCCAAGTACTCCGGCTACATTGACCGCCAGCGCGGTGAGATTGAACGCGCAAGCCATTATGAAAATCTGCAGCTCCCGGAGGATCTGGACTATCAACAGGTCGCCGCCCTGAGCTTTGAAGTCCGGCAGAAGCTGAGCAAGCATCGGCCCGAGACCCTTGGCTTGGCGTCGCGGATTTCCGGAGTGACCCCCGCCGCTATTTCGCTGCTTCTGGTGCACTTGAAGAAGAGCAAGTGGAAGGGCGTGACCTTGCCAGCCAACGAGCTGCGGGCCGATGCGGCAGCTTGAGGCGGGGCTGAGGACTGGCCTGGCTACGCTGGCGTTCGAGTTGTCGGATGTGCAGGTTACGCAGTGCCTGGACTACCTTGACCTCGTCCAGAAGTGGAACAAGGTCTATAACCTGACGGCGATCCGCGATCCGGGCGAGATGCTGACTCACCATCTGTTGGACAGCCTGACAGTCATCGCGCCGTTGCGCCGGCAGACGCAGGGCAGGGCGGTCAGCTTGCTGGACGTGGGGTCAGGTGCCGGCCTGCCTGGTGTGGTGGTGGCCATTTGTTGCCCTGAGGTGACTGTGACCTGTGTGGACACGGTCAGCAAGAAGGCGGCATTCGTGCAACAGGCGGCACTGACGCTCAAGCTGCCGAATCTCCGTGGACTGCATGCACGGGTTGAGAGTTTGGCTGAGCCCTATGACGTGGTGTGTTCCCGGGCTTTTGCATCGCTGGCTGACTTTGTCAGTTGGTCTCGCCTGGCGCTGGCGGAGGAGGGGGTCTGGCTGGCGATGAAGGGCAAGCTTCCTTCTGATGAGATGGCTGTATTGCCTGGGACGGTGGAGGTGTTTCACGTGGAACAACTGCAGGTGCCGGGGGTGGATTTGCAGCGGTGTGCGGTGTGGGTACGCAAGCGTTTCGTCCCATCGTCTTAGTTGTCTGATCTGCGGGATGGCGGCG
>JACMQX010000259.1 GCA_014376765.1 Ramlibacter sp.
ACCGGCAATCACCTTCTCCTCGTTGTGTGCCGCAATGAAGACCGTGACCATCGGCCAGTTGGCCACCGAGATGTCCATGTAGGGGTGGCGCTGCACGCCGGTGAGCCGGTTCATCGTGAACACAAAGTGCCGCACGCCGTAGACCGCCATGATGACCACGATCGCGACCAGAACTGACGCCATGACGGCGGCAACGGGGTAGTCCTTCAATGTCGACGTGACTGGCAGCGAACTGCCCTGCCCAGCCTGGGCAAAGGCTGATGTTGCGCCGCCGATCCAGGCCGTAAAGGCGCCCAGGCAGGTCGCCGCACGCCATGGCCAACGGATGGCGCAGGCAGGCAAGCGCGAAGATGAAAGTCTAGTATTTGTCATGGCAAAAGGTCCTGTGAATGGCGCCATGACATTTGAATTTTTATGGTCGCGAGCGAGAACTCTGACGATCGTCGAAGGTGCCTGCTTTTTCTGTGCATTAGCGAACCAAGCGCCGTAGGACAGCCACCTGAAAGCATTGGCCTCTTGTGAACCCGTGTTGCCACATGTGACGGCGATTCGTTCGCTATGCCGGGTCATCACAAAGGCTGAAAGCGCCGCGGCGGTGGAGCCCCTAAAATATCGATGTGCCCTCCATACTCAACGCCGACCTCCACTGCCACTCGGTTGTCTCCGACGGCACCCTCACACCTGAAGAACTTGCAGCCCGCGCCCATGCAAATGATGTAGAGCTTTGGGCGTTGACCGACCATGACGAGATCGGCGGGCAGCACAGGGCGCTCGCGGCGGCCCGTGCCAACGGGCTGAGGTACCTCACCGGCGTTGAAATCTCCATCACCTTTGCCGCCAGGACAGTTCACATCGTCGGCCTGGGGTTTGATCCTGACAACGCCGCCCTGATGCAGGGCTTGCGTGACACGCGCAGTGGCCGCAGTGAGCGTGCGAAGGAAATGGCGGCGCAGCTGGCCCAGGTCGGAATCAAGGGCGCCTATGAGGGCGCGCTGACCTTTGTCGGCAACCCCGAACTGATCTCGCGCACGCATTTCGCGCGCTTTCTGGTGGAGTCCGGCGTGTGCAAGGACACCTCTGAGGTGTTTCGCAAATACCTGATTGAAGGCAAACCCGGCTTTGTCGAGCATCGCTGGGCCACGTTGGCAGACGCCGTGAAGTGGATCACCGGGGCGGGGGGCATCGCCGTGATCGCGCACCCTGCACGCTACAAGTTCACACCCAATGAGGAGTTCGCGCTGTTCAGCGAATTCAAGGCCCATGGCGGGCGTGGGGTCGAGGTCGTCACCGGCAGCCACACTGCGGCCGAGTATGTGACCTATGCCGACATGGCCCGCGAGTTTGGCCTGGCTGCGTCGCGCGGCAGCGACTTTCACAGCCCGGAAGAAAGCCATACCGATCTGGGCACCCTGCCCTTTTTGCCCGGGCAACTCACCCCCGTGTGGGAACTTGTTGCAGACCGCATTCAGTGAGGCCTTCCGCAGTGAGCAGATTGCCGGCCGCAGGCATCCCGCTTGTCATCGCTGCTGTCGCCTGCTTTGCCGTGCTGGACACCACCACCAAATTCGTGACCACCGGCGTGCCGCTGTTGATGGCGCTGTGGTTCCGCTACATGTTTCAGGCCGTGGCCACCACCGTGGCGGTGCTGCCGGTGCGCGGCATGGCGCTGTTCAGAACGCAGCATCCCAAATACCAGTTGCTGCGCGGTGCGCTGCTGCTGCTGACCAGCCTGTTTGCGTTTTACAGCCTGAAGTACATGCCGGTGGGGGAGTTCACTGCGATTGTCATGATCGCGCCGCTGGTCATCACCCTGCTGGCCGCCACCACGCTGAAAGAGCGGGTTTCGCCGCTGCGCTGGGCGCTGGTGGCCGGCGGCTTCATCGGTACTCTGGTGATCATCCGGCCGGGCGCGGAGACCTTCAACTGGACCATGTTGCTGCCGCTGGGGCTGGTCGCCTGCAATGCCTGGTTCCAGGTGCTGACCAGCCGCCTGGCCCGCACCGAAGACCCGGTGACCATGCATTTTTATACCGGCTGGGTGGGCGCCCTGGTGGCCTCGCTGGCCCTGCCCTTTGTCTGGACCTCGCTGGCGCACTGGTACCTGTGGGCCGACCTTCTGCTTATGGGCCTGCTGGCCACCGTTGGCCACTTCATGCTGATCCTGGCTTACCAGCGCGCACCGGCGGCTACCCTTACGCCATTTCTCTATCTCCAGATCGGTTTTGCGATGCTGGGCGGCTGGCTCGTTTTCTCGCATGTGCCGGATCAGCTGTCGATGATCGGCATCGTGAAGATTGCCGTGTGCGGCGCCGGCGGCGCCTGGCTGACGGTGCGCGAAAGCCGCGTGTTGGTTGAACCTGTGGAGTCCTGACGGAGAAAGTTGATGGCCCAGTATTTCGAAGTCCACCCCGACAACCCGCAACCGCGGCTGCTCAAGCAGGCGGTAGCGCTGCTGGAGGGCGGCGGCGTGCTGGCCGTGCCCACCGACTCCAGCTACGCCCTGGTCTGCCATCTGGACGACAAGGAGGCGGTCGACAAATTGCGCCGCATCCGCGGTGTGGACGACAAGCACCACCTCACCCTGCTGTGCCGGGACTTGAGTGAACTGGCCAACTACGCGCGGGTGGACAACAAGCAGTACCGGCTGCTGAAGTCCGCGACGCCCGGGCCTTACACCTTCATTCTGGAAGCCAGCAAGGAAGTGCCGCGCCGGGTGAGCCACCCGCAGCGCAAGACGATTGGGCTGCGCGTGCCGGGCCACAAGACGCTGCAGGAGCTTCTTGTCCTGCACAACGGGGCGCTCTTGGCCGCGACATTGATCGCCCCCGGCGAGACCGAACCGATGAACGACCCCGAACTGATCCGCGCGCGGTTTGAAAAGCTGATTGCTGGTGTGGTGGATGCAGGTGCATGCCCGCTGGAGCCGACCACCGTCATCGACCTCACGCCGATGGGCACAGGCGGTGACCCGGTTGTGATCCGGCAAGGCGGTGGGGATGTTGCGCGGCTGGGGCTGTGACTACTGGCGTCAAGCATGATGAGTTCCGCAGTGCGCACGCAAGCCCCTACCGGTCAGAAAAAAACACCACAAACACCTGAGACAATTCACCCGTGGACCTGCCCAACCTTATACAAACCATTGCCATCTACGCCCTGCCGGTGATCTTCGCGATCACCCTGCATGAGGCGGCGCATGGCTATGTCGCGCGCCATTTTGGCGACAACACCGCCTGGATGATGGGGCGCGTCACGCTCAACCCGATCAAGCACATTGACCCGTTTGGCACCATCCTCATGCCGCTGGTGCTGTACGTCGCCACCTCGGGGGCATTCCTCTTCGGCTATGCCAAACCGGTGCCGGTCCAGTTTGGCAACCTGCGCAACCCCAAGCGGGACATGATCTGGGTGGCGCTTGCCGGGCCCGGCGCCAACCTGATCCAGGCGCTGCTCTGGGGAATTTTGCTTTACGTGCTGCTGGCCACAGGCGTGAGCGAGCGCTTTTTCATCGACATGTGCCGCGCCGGCATGCTGGCCAATGTGGTGATGTTTGCCTTCAACCTGTTCCCGATCCCGCCGCTTGACGGCGGCCGCATCATGGTCGGGCTGCTGCCCTACCGCTATGCCGTGCCGTTTTCACGGCTCGAGCGCTGGGGCTTTTTCATCGTGATGGCGCTGGTCGTCACCCGCGTGATCACCGAGTTCTGGATGCAGCCGCTGATGACGGCCACCTACGCCGTGCTCGGCTTCGTGCTGACGCCGCTTAAATTCCTGTTGAATTGACCGACACCATGACAAGCTCCAGACAAGAACGCGTTCTCTCCGGCATGCGCCCCACTGGCGCCTTGCACCTGGGCCACTACCACGGTGCGCTCAAGAACTGGGTGCGGCTGCAGTCCCTCATGGAGTGCTTCTACTTTGTGGCCGACTGGCATGCCCTGACCACGCACTATCAAAGCCGCGAGGTCATCGAGAAAAATGTCTACGAGATGGTGATCGACTGGCTGGCCGCAGGCCTGGACCCCGCGCAGTGCACCATCTTTTTGCAGAGCCGCCTGCCCGAGCATGCAGAACTCTTCACCCTGCTTGCCATGGGCACGCCCATTGGCTGGCTGGAGCGCGTGCCCACCTACAAGGACCAGCAGGAAAAGTTGAAGGACAGGGACTTGTCCACCTATGGTTTCCTCGGTTACCCGCTGCTGCAGGCGGCCGATATCCTGATCTACCGCGCCAACTATGTGCCGGTAGGCGAAGACCAGGCCAGTCATGTGGAGCTCACGCGCGAGGCGGCACGCCGCTTCAACCACCTGTATGGCCGCGAAGCCAACTTCGAAGAGCTGGCAAAGCAGGCGCTTGCCAAGCTCGACAAGGACAGCGCCAAGCGCTTTGAGAAATCCCGCAAGGCCTGGCAGGAAACCGGCGACGCACGTGCGCTTGAAGGCGCCTTGGGTTTTGTGGCCAGCCACGCCCTGCTCAGCCAGCCCGAGAAAGACCGGCTTGAGAGTTACTTGAAAGGCACAGGCAAGTCCGTGCTGACCGAGCCGCAGGTGCTGCTCACAGCTGCCAGCAAACTGCCTGGCCTGGACGGCGCCAAGATGAGCAAGAGCTACAACAACTCGATTGCGATGCGCGAAGACAAAGCCAGCATCGAGACCAAGGTGCGCCGCATGCCCACCGATCCGGCGCGCGTGCGCCGCGAGGACCCGGGCAACCCTGACAAGTGCCCGGTCTGGCAATTCCACCTTGTTTATTCCGACGAACCGACAAAGCAATGGGTGGCCTCAGGCTGCCGCAGCGCCGGCATCGGCTGCCTGGAATGCAAGCAGCCCGTGATCGATGCGATCCTGAAAGAACAGCAGCCCATGCTGGAGCGGGCCGAGCCTTTCATCAGCAACCCGAAGATCGTGCGCGACATCGTGGACGCCGGGACCGACCGGGCCCGCGTGGTCGCACGCGCCACCATGCATGAAGTGCGCGCTGCAATGGGACTGAATTACTGATGCCGCGCCTGTGTATTGCCGCCTGAGTTGACCCGACTTACCCGCGCGTTGTTACAGCGGAAACGGTTATCCTCGCAGGTTGTATACAGGATTGAACCCTATGACTTTTTACGTGATTGATGACCACCCCCTCATGCGTGAGGCCGTTGTGATGTTGCTGCGCCGCACACGCGCGGGCGCGGAAGTCGTCGAGCTGGACCGCCTGGGCGGCGTTGAAGAAGCCATCAAAACCCGGGGCGCACCCGAACTGTTTTGCCTGGACCTGAAACTGCCCGACACCATGGGCGTCTCCGGCGTGATCGAACTCAAGCGGCGCTACCCGGACACCCCGCTGGCGGTGCTGTCTGCCTCGCCGTCCAGCGACAGCGAAGAAGCCTGCATCCAGGCCGGCGCAGACATCTACATTGAAAAATCATCCGGCGCGAGCGAGATTGGCGCAGCCCTGCGCGCGCTGCTGGTGGCTGACAGCGGCTTTGAGGAGCTGGCGCCGACCGACAACAAGCTGTCCAAGCGCCAGAAGCAACTCATCATCATGCTGGACAGGGGGCTGTCCAACCGCGAGATCGCCGAAGAGCTCGGCATCAGCGAGCACACGGTCAAGGTGCACCTGTGGCGCCTGTTCCGCCGTTTGGGTGTGAAGAGCCGCACGCAGACCATCCACTTCGCCCGGGTTCACGGGATGCTGGCCAGCTGAGCCACTGAGGCAGCGGCGCGCTCGGCCGCCTGCACCGGGTCAGTTGGTTGCAGCACGAGCCGGAACATCGAGCCGCGCCCCGGCCGGGAGCTGAGCTCCAGCGGGTGGCCCAGGATGCGGGTCAGCCGCGCCACGATGTACAGCCCCAGGCCAAACCCGTCCTCGGTCCCGCCGTGGCTAGGCACCTTGTAGAACTCGCGGAAAATCTCGCGCTGGTACTGGGGCGCAATGCCCATCCCGGTGTCCCACACCTCAATGCACATCACGCCGCCACGCCGGCGCGACGCGACCAGCACGCCCCCTTTGGCCGTGTACTTGATGGCATTACTGATGAGGTTGCCCAGCGTCCGCTGCAGCAGGATGTGGTCCGACATGACCGAGCCAGGCGCGATCCGCACCCGCAGCGCCAGGCCCTTGGCCTGCGCCACCGGCCGGTATTGCAGCTCCAGGTCTCCCTGCAGCTGGCGCATGTTGACCGGCTCGATGCTCAGCCGGATCTTGCCCGAGTCCAGCCGCGCCAGATCAAAGAGCGAGTCAAACAGCGCATTCACCGCCTTGGTCGACTCCACAATCTTCGGCGCGATCTCCCGCACCAGCTCGGGCTCGCTGCCCAGCCAGTCGGCATACAGGCCCAGCGCGTGCACCGGTTGGCGGATGTCATGCGCGGCACTGGCCAGAAAGCGGTTCTTGATCTCCACCGCGTCCAGCGCCGCCTGCGTCTGGCGTTTGAGCGAGTCAATCAACTGGGCATTGCGAAACTGCAGCTCGAAGTTGCGCCGGTGCGTGCCGTGCAACCGGCGGCCAGCCTGCAGCAGCAATTGCCAGAAGATCACCACCAGCACCAGCAACCAATACTGATAGACAGGCCCCTTCAGACCGTAGGTCGCGACCATGCGCCAGAGCATCACGCTGACCAGGCTCACGGCCAGCACATTGAGGTAACCCTCCATGGTGCGCAGGTGCGCTGAAAACGTGTTGATGGAGAACATCGCCAGGCCCGCCAGGATGAGCCAGCAGATGAACTGGTCGGGGACGGGCGCGCGATCAAAATGCAGCGCGCTCGTCAAACCCCAGACGCAGGCCCCCAGGGGCCAGATAAAACCGTTGCGGCGCATGAACTCAAGTTGCCCCGCCGCGTCACTGTGCGCGCGGTCCCGGGCGTAAGCCAGCATGGACCAGAGCCGGTAGCCCGATACCGCCGACGCGGCCACAACCCACAGGAGCAACTCGAACAGCAGCACATCGCCCACCAGGACGCCAAACACCACGGGAATCAGCAGCAGCGAGGCGTACTGCGAGGTCTTGGCGTTGGACATCAGGCTGCGGATCAGCTCGCCGTCCACCCATTGCGCCTCCGTCTGCGAATGGACCGGTGCAGTTGTTTCAACCTTCATGCGGCTGAGTCTATCGCGTGTCCGCAAACAGCTGGATGCGTTGGTTGGCTGCGATCACAATGCACAACAAATGAACCCCAATGCTGACCAACTCTGGCGCGCACCGCGCTGGGCCCTTGCCCTCCTCCTGGCCATGCTGGGCATGCTGGCGCCCTTCACCATCGACACCTACATCCCGGCCTTTGCGGGAATGGCGCAGACGCTGGGCGCCACACCAGCAGCGATGCAGCAGACGCTGTCAGCCTACTTTTTCGGCTTTGCCTTCATGAATCTGTTTCATGGCGCGCTGGCGGACAGCTTTGGCCGCAAGCCGGTGGTGCTGTGGGGGCTGGCGGTGTTCACGTTGGCATCGGCTGGCTGCGCGCTGTCGCAAGGCATCAGCGCGCTGGTGTTCTTCCGCGCGCTGCAGGGCCTGTCGGCCGGGGCCGGGATTGTTGTGTCGCGGGCGGTGATTCGCGACATGTTTGACCCTGCGCAAGCGCAAAAAATGATGAGCCAGGTGACAATTTATTTCGGCGTGGCGCCGGCGATTGCCCCCATCGTCGGTGGCTATCTGTATGTGCACGCGGGCTGGCATTCGATCTTCTGGTTCCTCACGCTGCTCGGGGCATGCCTGTGCCTTGCCATCTGGCGCCTGTTACCGGAAACACTGCATGAAGAATACCGGCAACCCTTCAATGCCCGGCACCTGATGCGCGGCTATGCACAGCTCGGCCTCAGCCCCCGTTTCCTCTTGCTCGCCCTGGCCAGCGGTGTGCCGTTTAACGGCATGTTCCTCTATTTGCTCTCATCGCCTGAGTTTCTGGGCACGCACCTGGGCCTGGCGCCCACGCAGTTCTTCTGGTTTTTTGCGCTGACGGTTGCCGGCGTGATGAGCGGCGCCTGGGTCAGCGGGCGGCTGGCGGGGCGAATTGAGCCACTTAAACAGGTGCGCATCGGCTTTATCGTGATGGGTGCGGTCTCGGTGGTGAATGTGGCGGCCAACCTGCTGTTTGTGCCGCATGTCTCGTGGGCGATTGTGCCGATCGCCATCTACTCGCTGGGCTGGTCCCTCATGACGCCGGTGGTCACTTTGCTGGTGCTGGACCTGCACCCCGAGCGCCGGGGCATGGCATCGTCATTGCAGGCGTTTATTTCATCGGCCGTCAACGGCATTGTTGCCGGCGTCATCGCGCCGCTGGTCATGCATTCCACCGTGGCCCTGGCCTGGACCTCGCTGGGCTTGCTGCTCGCGGGCCTGGCCGCCTGGGCCGGCCTGCGTTACGGCTGGCCGGATGTCGGCCGCTTGCCCGCGCTGCGCGCAAAAGAGCTGTAGTCGGTCAGCTTGAGGTCGATGCCCCCGAGCTTCCTGATGATGCCGGCGCGCGTGGCCGCGACCTCCGCCTCAAATGGTCCCTTGATGGCTGCAGCACGTTCGATGAATTCCAGCGCCTCCTCGTCCTGGTCCATGTCAGACAGCATCTGCGCCAGATTGTTGAGGACCTCGGCAGAGCCAGGATTTTTTTGTGCGGCCAGGCGCAGCACGGCCGATGCACGCGGCAGGTCCTTGTCGGCGTAATAGCGATTGCTTAAAGCCACACTGGCCAGCGAATTGCCGGGCCAGCGCGCCTGGAAAGCCTCCCACGCCGTGCGGGACTGGGCCGGCGTCGCGCCCCGCTCAAATGCCACCAGCGTGGGCAGGTAGGTCGCCTCGGTGGCTGTGGCGGGAATGGTATCTGGCGGCGTTACCACCATGGCCCAGTAGCCGCTGCGCTTCCAGGTGACCTCAAAAATTGTGAAAGGCAAGGCCTCCCGCTTGGTCGCGCCGGATCGCAGATACAACTCGCCCTTTTCATAATCAAAACCCACAACCACGGCGTAATGCCAGTTGTCAAAAGGAAAGATGCCCAGGTTTTGCAGCACGAGCACCGGGCGGCCTGCGGCCACTTCGCGCAGCAGCGCGTCATACGCGGCAGGCAGTTGCGAGCCAACCAGCCCATGG
>JACMQX010000042.1 GCA_014376765.1 Ramlibacter sp.
CATGCCGCCGTAGCGGATCAGGTTGCGCGCGTCCTGCATTGAAAACAGGTTCTCGCCGGTTGCCATGGGGCCGCTGTAGCTCTCGCCCAGCTTCGCCTGCAGCTCAAAATCCAGCGGGTCGCCGGCTTCCTCGTACCAGAACAGCGGGTATCTGGTCAGCGCCTTGCCGTATGCAACGGCAGTGGCCAGGTCGAAGCGGCCGTTGGCGTCCACCGCCAGTTGCTGGCCGGGCGCGAGCATCTTCAACACGGCTTCAATGCGGGTGCAGTCTTCCGCCAGGCTGGCGCCGCCGATTTTCATCTTGACGACGGAGTAGCCCCGGTCCAGATAGCTCTTCATTTCATCCAGCAGGCCCTGCACGCCCTTGGCCGGCTGGTAGTAGCCGCCCGCAGCGTAGACAAACACCCTGGGGTTGGCCTGGCCGGTGCCGTAACGCTGAGCCAGCATCTCATGCAGCGGCAGGCCGGCGATTTTTGCTGTGGCGTCCCACACCGCCATGTCGATGGTGCCCACCGCCACAGAGCGCTCGCCGTGGCCGCCAGGCTTCTCGTTGGTCATCATGCAGGCCCAGATTTTGTGGGGGTCCAGGTTGTCGCCCGCGTCGTTCAGCAGTGATGCGGGCGCGGCTTCCAGCACGCGCGGCACAAAACGTTCACGCACCAGGTGCCCCTGGCCGTAGCGGCCGTTGGAGTTGAAACCGTAGCCGATAACGGGCTTGCCGCCATGCACCACATCGGTCACAACGGCCACCAGACTCAGCGTCATTTTGGAAAAATCAATGTAGGCGTTGCGGATGTCCGACTTGATCGGCCGGGTGGATTCAAGGATGTGCGTGATTTTCATGATGAGGCGGACAGGCCGGGTTGGTATGGGGGCCATTGTCGCGCTGCAGCGCGTACAAAAATGCCGCTGTGTAATAACATCACCACTGCGCGTATTTGCTTTTACCCATACCCCCGACTTCGTTGATCACTCCGCTGATGACCCCCTACAAATTGATGTTGGTAGACAGTGATCCGTACACAGCATCAGTCCTGCTGGAGGACCTGCGCGCGCGTGGGCTGGGGCAGGCGAGCCTGGCCGCCAGCCCCCTGGAGCTGCCGCAACTGCTTGAACACAGCGCGCCTGACGCGGTCATCTTCAACTACCATTCCGACCGCCCCGACAGCCTCACAGCATGCGGCACCATCCGCCTCATGGCGCCCAAAGCGGCGGTGATCGTCATCGTGTCGCCGGGCCCGGCGCTCAAGCAGGTCCGCGCCTGGACCAGGCAAACCCACAGCATTGACGTCATCATCGAAAAGCCTCTGTCAGACGAGCGCTTTTTCATGGCGGTGCAGGACCTGCTCAATGCACGCCGGGTTGCGCGTGAAATGGAAGCCAGGGCAGCGCAGCTGGCAAACCTCGTGCCTGAGGGCGCCATGCCCGGTAAGCACGGTAACTTGCCGTCCGAGGCCGAGATGTTTGATGCCGTCGTGGTGTTCACCGACATACGGAACTCCTCCCGGCTGATCCGCCAGATGCCGCCGCATGAGTTCTTTGAAGTGCTCAACGAGGTGTTGAGTTCACATGCCCGCCAGGTCGGTGTTCACGAAGGCGCGATCGTTAAATTTACCGGCGACGGCGCGATGGCGATCTTCCGCGGAATGGGCCGCTCTTACCTGGCCATGCGCTGCGCCATCGAGATTGCCAAAATGAGTACCGGGGCCAGCATGCCCTTTGGCGTTGGCGTGGCACAGGGCCTGGTGATTGCAGGACTGCTTGGTGACTCGGCGAAAGCCGGGCAGCGCCGCCAGTACGACGTGATTGGCGCCACCGTGCACCTGTCCGCGCGCCTTTGCGCAATGGCCGAGGCCGGCACCGTCATGTGCACGCGGGCCGTCAGCCAGGCGGCCCGGCTCCACGCGTTGGCCCCCGAGCCTGCGGGCCAGGTAGCGGTGCGCGGTTTTGACACGAAGGTAGATTGCGTCGTTTTTAATTTATTGACCTGACCACCAGAGCATTGCCCCCCCCATGAAAGAGCAATTTAACGCGTCCCAGATCAGCAAGGTGATTGACCAGTCCCTGGTCTACCAGTGCGCGTGTCCGGCCCAGGTGTGCAAAGCCATCTTCGAGTTGCGTGATCTCTACGACTATCAGATGAACTGCGCCAGCGATTCAATCAACGACCGAAACGTTCACGACGCCATTGCCGCCGCGGCCGAGCAGTCGCACGAGCTGATGGAAAACTGCCTGCGCAAGGTGCTTGAAATAGAAGGCTGGGACACAGCCACGTTCACCATGCCTGAATCCATGAAGAAGAAACCGGGCAAGCTGATCTGAGGCACCAGTCCAACATGCAAATTAAAAAAATCTCCGGCGCTTTGGGGGCTGAGCTGTCTGGCCTGAACCTGGCTCAGGGCCTGGATGACGCACAGGCCGCGCAAGTGCGCCAGGCACTGCTGGACAACCTGGTGATCTTCATCCGCAATCAGGACCTCACGCCTTTGCAGTTCCTCAATTTCGCCCGCGCCATGGGCGAGCCGATTGAGTACCCGTTTGTCAAAGGGCTGGAGGGTTTCCCGCACATCATCGAGGTGAAAAAGCTCGAGCATGAAAAGGTCAACTTCGGCGGCATCTGGCATTCAGACACCACCTACCTTGAAGAGCCGCCGATGGGCTCCATGCTGCTGTCGCGCGAAGTGCCCCCTTATGGTGGCGATACGATGTTTGCCAACCAGTACGCTGCGTACGAAGGCCTGTCGGACACGATGAAGAAGCTGCTGGATGGCCTGACCGGCATCAGCAGCTCGGCCCGCGCCGACGTCTCCAAAACGCGCGAAGACCGCATCAAGTCAGACGGCAAGGAAGCCGCGCCCATGGAGTACCAGGCCGAGCACCCGGTGGTGCGCACCCATCCGGAGACCGGCCGCAAGGCGCTGTATGTGAACGTGGCGCACACCGCCGGTATCAAGGGCATGACAACGGAAGAGAGCACGCCGATTCTTGAGTTCCTGTTCAGGCACCAGGTCAAGCCTGAGTACACTTGCCGCTTTGCGTGGGAGCCCCACGTCATCGCGTTCTGGGACAACCGCTGCGCGCAGCACAACCCGGTGAACGACTACCACGGCTTTCGCCGGGTGATGCAGCGCATCACGCTCAAGGGCGACAGGCCGGCCGCGTAACTGCCTGCCGCGCATTGGCACTCAAGCCATCGGCAAATCTGCCGGTTGTTTTGGGAGAATTTCTGACAGTCCGGTATGGCGTTTGTTTTCACAATGAAGGCACGTGCTTACCAGGATACAAAACATGGCTTCAAATTCTTCAACGAAGAATATCTCCCTTATCGACCGCCCCGCTGCGAACATGACCAGCGGCCCGCATCGCTCCCGCGAATACAAAAATGGTGACCGTGGCGATGCGCCTGGCATGAACCTCGCGCATGACCGTTCAGCGGGTGCGCCGCGCCGCTCGGTGAGAGCCCAGGACGTCGGGCAGGTGGCTGATGCGGCCGCGGAGACGCAGCGCAGCTGAGTCTCGCCATGTCTAGCTGCGGGAGGCCGGTCCAACAACGATGCCGTTGCTGAGCAGCGCATCGCGGGTCACCTGCAACAGCGTGAGTGCGCCAGGTGTGTCGCTGTGGATGCAGACCGACTCGAATTCAATCGGCAACAGCTCGCCTTCTACCGTCTGGACCACTCCTTCCTGGCAGGCCTGTAGCACTTTGGCGGCGACGGCTGCGGGCTCCAGCGCAGACACACTGCGGGTGAAGACGATGGACCCCGTGAGGTCGTAGTCCCGGTCGGCAAAGAACTCGCGCACGGTGGGCAGCCCCTGCGCTGTGGCCACCTTGTACAGCGTGGACTGCCCCATGCAATACAAAAGCACGTCCGGCTGCAGGCGCTGGAGCGTCGTCACCAGGGCATGCGCCAAGGCTTCATCGCGCGCGGCGTGCATGTACAAGGCGCCGTGCGGCTTGACGTGCTGCAGGGTGGCGCCGTGCAGCCTGCAGAACTCCCGCAGGGCCCCGGTTTGGTAGATGAATTCATTGACCAGTTCGTCCTTGGTGGCGTTCATGTGCCGCCGCCCGAAGCCGACAAGGTCACGAAAGCCCGGGTGTGCACCAATGCCAACGCCATGCTGCACGGCCAGCGACACCATCCGCTGCATGATGTTCGGGTCGCCCGCATGGAAGCCGGTAGCGATATTGGCGGAACTGATGAGGGGCATGATCTGCTCGTCCACACCATCGCCAATACGCCAGGGGCCAAAGCCCTCGCCCATGTCAGAGTTAAGGTCAACGCGGGTTTTCATGTGCAGCCATTCGGAGTGGAAGTTGATCACTGAACTCTACAACGCCAGCGGGTGGACCAAATTGCGCAAAGTGAGGCGGAACGTGAAAGC
>JACMQX010000260.1 GCA_014376765.1 Ramlibacter sp.
ACCGACGTGATCTACGGCTGCGCCAACCAGGCCGGCGAAGACAACCGCAACGTGGCCCACATGGCCAGCCTGCTGGCCGGCCTGCCGATCGAGGTGCCGGGCGCGACGATCAACCGCCTGTGCGGCTCCGGCCTGGACGCCCTGGGCACTGCAGCCCGCGCCATCCGCGCCGGCGAGGCGACCATGATGATCGCCGGCGGCGTCGAGAGCATGAGTCGCGCTCCCTTCGTCATGCCCAAGGCCGAGAGCGCCTTCAGCCGTGCCAACAATGTGTACGACACGACGATCGGCTGGCGTTTTGTCAACAAGCTGATGAAGGAAAAGTACGGCGTGGACTCCATGCCCGAAACGGCTGAGAACGTGGCAACCGATTACAAGATCGAGCGTGAGGCTCAGGACCGGATGGCGCTGGCTTCGCAGATGAAAGCTGTGGCGGCGCAGAAGGCCGGCTTCTTTGATGCGGAGATCGTGCCGGTAACGATCCCGCAGAAAAAGGGCGATGCGGTGGTGGTGAGCAAGGACGAACATCCACGCGAAACGTCGATGGAGTCCTTGGCCAGGCTCAAGGGTGTGGTGCGGCCTGATGGCACGGTGACGGCAGGGAATGCCAGCGGGGTGAATGACGGGTCGTGTGCGCTGCTGCTGGCTGATGAAGCGACTGCCGCGAAGAACGGCCTCACGCCGCGCGCACGGGTAGTCGGGATGGCGACTACGGGTGTCGCCCCGCGCGTGATGGGGATCGGGCCGGCACCTGCCACGCAGAAGGTGCTGGCGTTAACCGGGCTGACTCTGGCGCAGATGGATGTGATTGAACTGAACGAGGCCTTTGCTGCCCAGGGGCTGGCCGTATTGCGGACCCTGGGGCTGCAGGATGATGACCCGCGCGTGAATGCGAATGGTGGCGCGATTGCGTTGGGGCATCCGCTGGGAGCTTCGGGGGCCCGCCTTGCGACTACGGCTGTGAATCAGCTGCATGTGATCAAGGGACGGTATGCCCTGTGCACCATGTGCATTGGCGTGGGGCAGGGGATTGCGTTGATTCTTGAGCGTGTATGAGGACGCCCCCCGAAGCGCGCGTTCCCCGAAAGAGATGAACACGGAAAAGTGATTTCCAAACCATTCCTTGAACACAAACACAGCCTGCCGCAAACTCTCGCGTTATCGACAGAACAATGGAGACAGGCATGGGCAAGCGAGTAGGTTGGATCGGCCTTGGCCGTATGGGCGAGGCAATGGTCAAGCGGCTGTTGAAGGCGGGGCATGAAGCTGCAGTGTGGAACCGCACAGCCGCCAAGGCCGCACCACTGGCCGAATACGGCGCGCACATCGCCACCAGCAAACAGGAACTGGCCAGCTGCGACGTGGTGTTCACCATGGTCTCCACCACCGACGACCTGAAACAGGTGCTGTTCGGCGAAGGCGGCCTGGTCACCGGTGCTGCAAAACCGCGTGTCGTCGTAGACAGTTCGTCCATCTCGCAAGAAGGCTCCGCCGAAATCCGCGAGCGGCTCACGGCCATCAACGTCGCCTACCTCTGCGCGCCCGTGTCGGGCAACGCCAAGGTGGCCAAGGCAGGCAAGCTGCTGGTTGTAGCGTCCGGCCCCAAGGCCTTGTATGACGAAGTCGAACCTTACCTCGCCGCCATGGCGCGCAAGGTCATGTGGGTGGGCGAGGGCGAACTGGCGCG
>JACMQX010000261.1 GCA_014376765.1 Ramlibacter sp.
AAAGGTGCTGCCTGACTTCAGGTTGATCGCTGCCGATGCGCCATTCACAGCCACGTTGCCGGCCTGGTAGCTCACCGTGCCGCTGTTCACATCCCACGCGCGGTTGGCAAGCGAGATGTAGCCCTGCAGCGCAACTGCGCCCGTGCTGCCCAGCGTGCCGGTACCGGTGATCTGTCCGCCGCTCCAGTTGAAGTTGCCGGCAATGTTCAGGGCGCCTGCGCCGTCAATCGCGCCTGAAGACAGCAGCAGCGTCGTGCCCGAGCCCAGGGACGAGGCGTTGGCCAGCACCAGCGTGCCGCCGTTGATGTTCAGCGTGTCGTCAGTCGTCACCTGAAGGGACCTCACGTTCTGCGTGCCGCTGGACAGCGTGATGACCTGCGTGCCCAGCGGGCTGATGCTGGCGTCTTCCAGCGCGTTGGGCACGTGGCCGCGCGTCCAGTTGCTGGCGTTGGTCCAGAGACCGCTCTGGTTGTCTTTCCAGCGGTTGGTGACCGCCGTGGCGCCGGCTTGTAGTGTGCCGGCGGGGTTGCTCAGGGCCATCGTCACATCGGTGATGCTGGCTGACAGGGCCGGGGTAGCGAAGCCCGAACCCCCGAAGCTCACCAGATCGAAGGTGTCGCCTGCGGCAATGAACGGCGTGGTCTCCACCAGCGCGATCGTGCCGCCCCTGGTGAAGTTGCCGCTGACGATCAGCTTGTCATAACTGGAAGGGCCGGCGAGATCGAACTGCACGTTGCCCAAGGTGATGTTGAGGCCACCGGTCACTGCCAGGGTGCCGACACTACCCGAACCACCCGGCCTGAGCGTGCCGGACGAGACCAGCGTTCCCACGCCCAGGTCCACCAGCCCGCTCGCATTGAAGATGCCGGAGTTGCCTACCGCGCCGCCGCCGGTGGCGATGGTCGAATTGACCAGGTTCATCGTGCCGGAGTTGGTGACGGCGCCCCCACCCGAGGTGAAACTGATACCGTGCGCCCCGGTGTTGGCGACGGTGAGCACGCCGGTGGGCTGGTTGTCCAGCAACGCGCTGCCGGTGAGCAGCAAGGTGTCGCCGCTGTCGATACTGAGCAAGACGGAGTTGCGCAGCGTCTTGCCCGACAGCGTCACGGTGTTGTCGAGGTTGACCGAGCCGTTGGTTGACAGGGTGCCGCCGCCCGAAACGGTGCCGCCGTTGCGCCAGTCGAAGGCGCCTGACACCGAGACGTTGGCGCTACCGGCCAGGGTGCCGCCGCTCACCGTCAGGTTGGTCAGTGAATGCCCGGTGCCGCCCAGGCTGAGTGTGCCGCCTGAGACCCGCACATCGGGCACGCCAAGCGTGCCTGCCAAGGTGACCGTGGGCGTATCAAAAATCTCGAAGTAACCGGCGCCGCTGATGCTGGAGCCAGCGCCGAACACATGCGTGACGTCCGCGTCGCGCACCCGCAGCGCCTTGCCGGCGCTGACGGCAAAACTGCCGCTGTGCGTATTGCCACGGTGCAGATCCAGCAGGCTGTTCTGGATGTTGACCGCGCCCTGGTTGGCAAAGAACGAGAGCATGGTGACGTCTGAGGCCGTGGCGGCTGCCGTCACGTTGAAGGTAGCGCCCAGGGCGTTGGTCAGCGTGCCGTTGCCGCTGAAGCCATCGGCAGCGCCGTTGGTGATGTTGACGTTGAACACCCCACCGCCCTGGTTGTTGAGGTTGCCCGTGAGTTGAAGGTCGCCGCTGTTGAAGGCGATGGTGCCGGTGTTGTTCCAGTTGCGGTTGAGCGCCAATGCACCGGTGCCGCTCAAGGTGACTTGCGACGTGGTGGACAGCGTGCCGCCGCTGCCCAGAGTGCCACCGCTCCAGTCGAAGTTGCCGGCAATGTTCAGGGCGCCTGCGCCGTCAATGGTGCCGCCCTGCAACTTCAGCGACGTACCGGCGCCAACGCTTGACAAGGTCGACAGGCTCAGCGAGCCGCCGCTCACGATCAGCGTGTCGTCGCCGCTGAGGGTCAGGGACTTGGCTGCCTGCGAGCCGCTGGACGAAGTGACGGTCTGCGTGCCGGTGGGCGCGATGATCACATCTTCAAGGTTATTGGGCACATGATTGCGCGACCAGTTGGCCGCGACGTTCCATAAACCAGTGAGGTTGTTCCAGCGGTTGGTCACCGCGGCTGCGGTGAGGCGCCCGGTTCCCCCGGCGACCGTGCTGTAGTTGAGCGTGACGTCGGCATTGGGCTGAACCAGGGTGTAGGCACCGCTTTGGCTACCGCCATAAGTCTCAATGTCGAACGTAGCGCCGCCGGCAATCAAAGGCGCCGTCTCCCGGATGACAAGCGTGCCGCCCGCCGTGATGCTCTGGCTGACGATCATCTTGTCAAACGATGCAGCGCTTGCCAGGTCGAACTCGTACGTGCCCAAGTTGGACACACTGCCGGTGACCGCCAGGGTGCCAATGCCTGCGCCGCCGGGCGACATGGTTCCGCTATTGATCAGCGTATTGCCGATGCCGACCTCTATGGTGCCGCTGCCGTCAATACGTCCAGCATTGGTAAACCCGCCAGTGCGCTTGAAGGTGGCGCCAGATGTCAGCGACAGCGTACCTGCCTGCGTGAAGCCGCCACCGGATGCATCCATTGTTCCGCTCGCCACGCTCAACTGTGCGCCGATCGAATTGGTAAGGGTTGATGTAGTCAAGCTGACACTGCTGGCGTTGGAAGTGATCGTGCCCTGGTTGACCCAGGTCATGCCGCTGAATGTATCGAGCGTGCCGTTCAGCGTGGTGTTACCGGTTGTCGTGAGTGTTCCGCCACTCACGGTACTGTTGACGACCGACAACGCGCCTTGAACCACCTTGTTGCCGTTGCCGGCAAGTGTGGCGTTGGTCGAGAGGTTCAAACCAGCTGCGAAAGTCGCGCCGTCGTTGGGGCGAAGGTTGCCGCCGCCGCTGAGACTCACCAGGTTCGCAAATGTAACGGCGCTGCCGAGGTTCAGGTCAAGCGTGCCGCCTGTCATTGCCACTGTGCCCGTGCCTGCAATGTTGAAACCTGAAGCTGAAGATACCGAGACGTTGCCGCCATTGACCTCCAACCTGCCGGCGCCCTGCACGCCCCCACCGGCGGTCAAAGTGCGAACGCCAGATCCAAATTGCAGTCTGCTGCCGCTGGCTACATTCCAGACGCCGTTATCCGTTCCGCCCGCCTGAATGTTCGCTGTGCCACCGTTAGCCACATTCACGTTGCCATTGTTGTTGAAGCTGGTCAGCAGGCCGCTGTTGCGCGTGGGCAGCGTCCCGTTGAAGTTGAGCGTACCGGTGGCGGTGTTGTTGAAGATACCCGTACCGGCCCCGGGAGTAAACAGATCGCCGCTGGTGGCGTTGTCGGTCAGGACGCCGGTATTGTTGAAAGTGCTCGTGCCGGACGACAACGCGAACAGGGTGCCGCTGGTGGCGTTGTTGATAAAGATGCCCGCGTTGTTGATCGTCGAGCCGGTGAGGCTGTAATTGCCTGCGGAGTGTGTCACTGTGCCGGTGCTGGTGTTGTTCCAGGTCACGCTGGACAGCTGATGGGAGACGCTGCTCACGGAGGTCACGCCCGACGTGGCCAGGACGCCGCCAGTGAACTGGCCACCGGACCAGTTGAAAGCACCTGTAGCGTTCAGCGTGCCTCCGCCGGCGATCAGGCCGGCTGAAAGGTCTATCGATGCCAAATTGACCGAGCCCGTATTGGACAGCGTGCCGCCCGAAATCAAGAGCTTGTTGATCGCCTGCCCTACGTTGGCATTGGTCAGCGTGCCGACGGTGATGCTGAGCGTGCCGCCGAGCGTGGCCAATGTCGGCAGTGTCAGCGTGGCGCCAGTGCTGAACAAAAAGATGTCACTGTTGTCGGTGCTGAAGTTCAGTGATGCGAGGCCGTTCGCCGCAGCCGAAGTGAGTGTGACGGTGCTGTTGCCCGCCGGATTGATAACGACCGTGTCACCAGCGATCGGTGCTCGACCCAGCGACCAGTTTGTCGTGGTGCTCCAGTTACCTGTAGTGCCAATCCACGTGTTCACAACAACCGGCGTGCCCAGAATCAGGCTTGTTGCGCTGTAGCTTGGTGCCAGCGTCACCCCATTAGCGATGCTGATCACCGAGAACGTGCCGGACAGCGCCGTCCCCGTGACTGGCGTATACGCCTGGCTGGCCGCGATGGTGAAGGCCCCCAGCCCGCTGACATTCAAGGTACCGCCCAGCGTGCCGTTGCCATTGATATTCAGCACGTCGCTCACAGAGTTGGCCGACGCATCAATCTGCAGCTTGCCCGCCGAGCCCTGCGAGAAGCCGCCCAGAATCGTCAGCGTGCCAACGGCGGCGGCGGTACCGGGGTCAATCACGCCGTTATTCGTCAGCGAGCCGACTGTCACGTCGATCGTGCCGCCGCCTGAGATGGTGCCGGTCGTGTCGTTCGTCACAGTCCCTGACCCCACCACGAGCGTAGAACCTGTGCCCACGTCAAGCCGCCCGGCCTGGGTGGTCACGGTGGTGGCTTGTACGGAAGTCGACGCGCCTGAGAGCGCCACAGTGCCGCCGCTCGCATTGCTGAGGGTGGAGAGCGTCGCGCTTCCAGCAAAACTCAGCGTGCCGCCAGAGCTCACCGACAGTGTGCCCAGCGTCGCGGACGCAAACTCGGTTTTGCCCGCGTTGGTCTCGATCGTCCATGAATCCGGAGCGTCAACAGCCCCGTTGAACTTGTACGCAGTCTTTGAGACCACCGGGCCATTGAGCTTCAGCGCGTAGCCGGCGCTGGAAATAGTGCCGCCGCCCGCCTTGTTGAACTCGATGCCTCCACCCATGGTGTCGAGCGTGACCAGGTTGTTGACACCAATGTCGGAGTTGACGGTCACCACGCCGCCGCCTGTGATGGATATCGCCTGGTTGCCCGCCACCGCCAGGGTGAGGTTGCTGGTGCTGAAGTTATCCGTCAACCGCAAATAGGCGCCGCCCGAGTTGGTTGTGACGCCAACGGTGCCGGTGCCAGTTGACAACCACAAGGCATCGGTCGCACTGCCGATGGATTGGGCGTTGAGTCTGAGGCCACCGGTTGTCGCCAGCGCGGCACCCGTTGCTTCAGACGGGCCGATGATCGTGCCTGAGGTTGCAGTCAGCGTCGCGGAGTTAGCACTGATCTTTCCGGTGCCGCCGATCAGGATATTTCCGGACGTTGAAGCAAGGGTCCAGTTGTCGTTGGTCAAGCTTTGCCCGGCTACTGTCAGTGTGCCGGCGGACAACAGATTGACGGTGCTCGCGCCCGTTCCTGTCGAGATCGTTCCGATGGACAGATTGGTACCTTCAAGCCAGACGTTCCCGCTGCCTGCGCCGGCGGAGACGGAGTACCCTGGATTTGCCACGATACGGATGCGGCCGTCTGCAGCGCTGGTGCCGACTCCGCCTGCGGCAATGAGCTGAATATCACCGGAGCTTGCGACAGTTTGGGTGGTGGAGGTGCCGGCGTTCTGGATGCTGGAGCCCGCACCTGAGCTGGTCAACATGACGCTGTTGCCGCCATAGACGCCGGTGTCACCGATGCGGATACCCGCTGCGCCTACCGAGTTGAAGACAAATGCGCCTTCGGATGCGGTCCTGCCTTCCAGCACGCCAGTCGTGAGGGCATTTGCGCCGGTCAGGTCAACGAAATTCCCTTTGACGTTCAAACTGCCAGCAGCAATGCTGGCGGTACCTGCGACGGAACCGCTTGCCTCCAGAAAAAGCTTCGCGGTACCAACGTCGATGGATGCATCGACGGCAATACCGTTAAATGAAGCGCCCCTGTCACTCGTGCCAAGCTTCAACGTGTTGAAGTTCTGCAGTTTGGAAACGTTACTGTCAAGAGTAAAAAAGCCAAGGGGCCCGATGGAGAAATCAGTTGACGACGTCGATGGGTTCATCGAGATCCCGCTCCCGCCAGCGTCAACAACCGCCGTACCGTTCAGGTTGAGGTCGCTCGCAGTGATCCTCACGCCATCAGAGCCGTCGCTGCGTCCAGAAAGCGTTGCGCTGTTGACAGCAAGCAACCCTGAGGTCTTGAGCGTCAAGACATTGGGTGAGCTGGCCATAGACCCCGCTTTGACGTCGGAGTTGATCGCCAGGTTGCCGGTCGTCTGGATGGTGACGTTGGAGCCCACGCCTGACGAGACACCCGTGATACCGCCGTAGGCCCCAACCGTGAGAGTTCCAGCAGGCGACAGGTTCGAATAAAAATCAACCGTGCCATTAGCCTTGGCCGCGATAGCGTTAACCGAGTTGCCGGTATTGTTGAGGGTGATGTCCAGGCCGGATTTCGCAATCAGCGTATCGACGACCAATGCGTTTGTCTGCGAAATCGCGCCACCCGAGAACAGTGCCAGCGTTCCGACGCCAAGGCTTGAAAGCGAGTCGACCACAGTGATCGCGCCGCCGCTGAGGTCGATGTTTCCGATCTGCAAGGTGCCCGCATAAATGTGTTGAAGGTCAGCTTCGAGCAGGCTCAAGCGGCCACCGGTCGCGTTTGCGAGCGTGCCGATGAACTCGACAGCCTTGTTCGTCGTCTTGGGCAGGATGGCCACGGTCGAGCCGGCTGCCGTCGCGGTCACGGAGCCAGTTGACGTGATCTGCAAAGCGTCACTGATAAACACGATGGCTGGTGCCGTACCCGTATTGCCGCTGCTGACCTGCTTCTCTATAAAAATGTCCGCTGCTGAAATCGTGACAAGTCCTGAAGTCGAAGCCACGGTACCGGAGTACGGAAGGATGTCCGCCTGAGTACCTGCCGCAATGCTGATGTTCCCGGAATCTGCGAGCACCAAGCCCCCGATGTTGACCGCGCCGCCCGAAGACGCCAGGCTCAGATTGCCGGTGCCCCTGGCTTGAACAGTCGACCCGACGGTTACGCCGACAGCGCCGGACAGACTTACGCCCACGTTGCCAGTACCGGTGCCACCGGTGATGCCAGTGAACACGTTCAGCAGCGCGCCCGAATAGACACTGACCGTGCCGGCGCTTGCCGTGTTGACCTGCACTGTGTTGAGAGAAAGATTTGAGGGGCTGGAGATCCAGACTGAACTGTCGCCCCAAGCCGTCAAGCCGCCGGAATCGGTCAGCTGTACTCCCACGGGTGCGCCGCCGGTGCCGATGTTGCCTCGCGAACCAGACAGACCCAGCGTCGCATTTTTGCCAGTGAGATTGATAATGCCTGCCATTGCGCTGGTGATGGTGGGCGCCACCACTCTCATGTAGCGCGCGCCGATCTGCCCGAGTTCCAGCTTTTGAAATGCGTAGAGCCTGGCCTCGGAATAGCCATCCGACAGGCTGCCAACCAATCGCGATGGCACATCCATAACCAGATCGCCCGCGTTTGCCGCAAGCGACATATAGGAGCCCGACAGGTAGCTGTTGACCAGGCTTATGCTGCCTTCGGATGTGATGTAAAGGTCGCCATCGCTGCCCGCCGCACCCATTGCAGAACTCCTGTCAGTACCTGGCGATCCGGCCACGCCTGGCACGAGGCCAAAGCCGCCGCGCCCGCCGGTGCCGGCGATGCCACCCACACCACCAGCGCCTGCGGCTGCGGAAATGGTGGCGCCGGACAGGGTCATCACATCGCCAACGTAGTTCGTCTCCAGTGAGATGTAGCGGCTGTTACCGCCGCTGCCAGCGCTGCCGCCGTTGCCGCCCTTGCCGCCGTTCGTGCCCGCGCTACCGCCGTCCTCGCCCGCGCCACCGGCGCCACCGGCGCCGCCCGCTCCCCCCGTGCCGCCCAGGCTCAGGAGGCTGCCGTAAATGGAAAGCGTCCCCGGTTTGTTGTAGGTTCCGGCGCCGATATTGACCTGCCCACCCCTGCCCCCCTTGCCGCCAGCGCCACCGTCGTAGCCCACCTCGCCGTCGCCGCCATCCGCCCCGACTCCACCGGCGCCACCGCTGGAGCCGGTGCCACCGCTGCCGCCATACGAAGCAACTGTCACATTGAGGCCCACGCGCAAAAGCCCTGAGCTTGCTGTCAACTCGACGGTGCCTCCATCTCCTCCAATGCCGCCCGATGTGCCTGCGCCCGCCCCGTCCAGACCGTTACCACCCCGGCCACCTTTTGAATAGATGACGGTTGCAGCAGTCCCGCCGCCTACGGAGATCGTCTTGCCGGCATTGATCGTGACATAGGCACCACCGCCCCCGTTCATCTGATTGCTGGGGTAGGAAAGATCAAGCCCATTGCCGCCCTGAGAAGAGATCTGCACGCCGTTGCCAACAGAGACGCTGCCCGTGTCGGCCGACACATAGACGTTGCCGCCATAAGTGTCGCTATAGCTGCTGCGCCCGGTGGAGCTGAGCGTCACGTTGTCACCAATGGTGAGGTCTCCCTGGCTCACTACGATCGAAAGGGACCGTCCGGAGATGATGCTGTTGTCAAGGCTCTGACTGCCAACCGAGTCGGTCCGAACGCCGTTGCCGTTGCCGGCGTAGGGACCATCCGTGCTGTTGTCCTGGCCTGCACTGCCGTTCGGGCTGCCGCCGCCTGGTCCACCGAGGCCGCCAGGGCCACCGGCGCCCCCTGCGCCACCGAACTGACCTGCACCGCCGGCTGAGATGATCGTGGCCCCTGACAAGGTCAGCGCATTCGCACTGCTGGTCATGGTCATGCGGATCTGGCCGCCATCGCCGCCGTCGCGGGAATAGCCGCCATTTCCGCCCGTGCCGCCGCTGGTGGAGTAGATCGGGCCGGTTCCATTCAGGCCAGCGCCGCCAGTGCCGCCAGCGCCACCGGCGCCAGCCTGCCCGCCAAGACTCAGGACGCTGCCGTAGACGGAAAGCACAGGCGCGCTGAAGATCAAGTTGCCTGCAGCGCCACCCGAGCCACCCCAGCCGCCGTTGTAGCCCGTTGCACCGTCAAGGCCCGTTGAATCTGCTCCCGCTGCGCCTGCTGAGCCGGACCCGCCCTGGCCACCGTACGATGCCACCGTCACGTTCGCACCAATGCTCAAAGACCCCGTGCCTGTCGACAGGGTGACATTACCCCCGCTGCCGCCGCCGCCACCGAAGGTGCTGTAGCCGCCCGCAGCGGCAAGCCCGCTGCCGCCACGACCACCGCGCGAATAGATAGCCGTTGCCGTCACCCCGCCGCCGACCATCAAGGTGGCGGCGGCGCTGATCTTCACGCTTCCGCCCCTGCCGCCCGAACTGGCATAGTTGGCCGGGTTGGATACGTCGGTGGCATCCCCGCCCTGCGAATAGATCTGGACGCCGTTGCCGATCGATAGGTTGCCAGTCACGCCGGACAGGCTGGACAAGGAAATACTGCCGCCGTCGCTGGGGTAGATGCCACTGCTACCCACCGAGCTGATGGTGACGTTGTCAGATACCGACAAGGTGCCCAAGGTGCTTGATAGCTGAATGTTGCCGGGCGTGCCTGGGCCAGAACTCAACAGGTTCCCGCTGACAGTGACGGTCGAACCGGAGGCGGTGATGTTGCGGGCAGCCCGAACGGAGCCCAAATTGAGTACGCCACCGTTGATCGTCAAGTCCTCGATGAGCTGAGCTCCGGCGGCCACGGGTTGCCCAATTTTCAGCAGAGACGTATTGACGATGCCTGCGGTACCACCCTGCAGCTCAAGGCTCATGCCCGGCACGGCTCCGTCCATGAAACCGGCCAGCGTGATGTTGACGTTGCCCGTACCTGAAGCACTGCCGAATACAGTCACGTTGCCGGAGTTTGTAAATAGCAGGCCCGATCCTTTGACGTTGACGGTGCCGCCTGTGGCATCACCAACCAGGATGTCGTTGTAGATATGAATCTGCCCGCTGTCCAGGATGTCTGCCGCGCTGGAGTCGATCTGAACCGATCCAGGCGCCGTGGTCCCGGTCCGGCCAAACTCGCCCGCGATTTCGATCTTGCCGCCGCTCCGGCTGGCAGTGGTTGTACTGGTGTCGATCTTCAGCCCAATGCCCGTGGTACTCGCTTTCACATAGTCGATGTCCAACATCACACCACCGCCGTTGCCCGCTCCGAGCAGCGTGTCGAGCACGATGGTGCTTCCTGAGGTGCCATTCAGCTGGAGGTGGCCACCGGTAATGCTGAGTGATGAATCCTGGCCCACTGCAGCCTGGTCAAGCTGGATGTTGCCGTACAGCTGAATGTTGCCGTCATTGATGATGTTTGCCGTCCTCGCATCGATAAAAAGCTTGCGAAGGGCGAAGCCGGACCCCACCCCAACCTCATTCAACCGTACATTTCCGCCCGTAAGCAAGGTGCCGGTGCCCTTTGGCGTTGTGTCTATAAACAGCGTGAGGCCGGCCGCGTTGGCGTAAACGTTGCTGTTGTAGACCGATCCGATCAACACATCGCCGGCGCCAGTAGATGTCGCTCCTGCCGAGGTCGACAAGGTCGCGTTCGCATGCACGACGACACCGCCCTGCGCATCGAGCTTGATGTCGCCCGTCGCGGTGCCGATGGCGTCAACTTTCTGCGTGCTCACGTCGCCATAAAGCTGCACCTTGCTGTCGGTGCCGCCCGCTGTGGCTGTGAATGCTCCGAGGTATCCGAGGGGCGCATAGCCGACCCTACCCAACTTGATGACCCCGCCCGCGCCCACGCCCGCGCCGCCGCCAGCGATGGAATTGAGTGTCAGGACCCGGTTGGTCGTTGAGCCAACCGTGGCGAGGCTGAAGTCAATCGTGCCGCCGTACGTGCTCGCGCTCAGGCCTGTGTTGGTGTCAATCAACAGGTTGTCGGCGACATTCAGCGTCGCATTCTTGACCGAGAACATAGCCGCGTCGGTTGCAGCGATTCCGCCGGCCGCCAGATACAAGGCGCCGCCGTTCAGGGTCACGGTGCCGTAAGAGATGGCTGGACTGTCAGCCTCGATCATCAGCTTCTGCAGATAGAAGCCGCCGCTGTTATTGGCCACGGTAGAGCCAGCGCCCAAAGAAATGGTGGAGCTGTTCGCGTTCGAGCTGTTGGCTTTGATAGCCAGCGAGCTCTTCGCTGCAGCGCCGGACAAGACGCCGTCAAGCGAAATAGCACCGCTCGATCCCCCAAGGTCAGAGTTGGAATTCACCGTCAGCGTGCCGCCCGGCTTGTCCACGCGAATCTGGCTGCCGGTCAGCGTGATGTCCCCGCCTCCGGTGATGACGTCGTGGGCCAGCGTCAGGACATTGGTACCGGCAGAAATATTCAGGTTACCGCCATTGGTAAAGCTGGAGTTCAGCACCCAGACGTCGCCGACGGTCAGCGCCGTGGAGTTTCTGAACAGGACACCGTTATCGGTGCTTTGGGCAGCGATCCTGCCAACGGCGTTGCTGATGCTGAACAGCGTGACGCCGGTTTTGCCCTGTACCCCGAGTTCACCCGCTGTGATGGAGCCTGCCAACTGATTCACAGCGCCCAGGCTGCTGCTGAGAAGCAGGGTCGTGCCTGTGGGAGCGAGGCTGATCGAGCCGTCCAGGGTAATGGAGCCGCCGCTGTCGAACCTGAGGTAGGGCGTGGTGATCCGGAGCAGCTCCGCCGCAGTGACACCCAGCGTGCCCGCACTGTCGTCAAACGTGCCACCTACGCGTACCTTGGTCGTGCTGGACGTGGGCGCAAATTGCACCACGCCTGCCGAGACACTGGCCAGCGTCTGGATGTTGACGTGATCGATGTTGAAGTTCACCGAGTCCAGCAACAGCAACGAACTGTTGGCAATGTTCACGGTGCCACTGCCGCGAAAGGCGATGCCACTGCCCAGCGTGCCGGTGATGCTCTTGCTGCCCGCGAGGGTTGCCACAGAGGCGGTGATGTCCGCGCCGCCCGTTCCCAGGATGACGTTTTCAGCAAAGGTCAGCGAACCGCCCGCCGCACTGACCGACAGGCTGCCGCTCCCATTGATCACGACCTTGCCCAGCTTGACATCTCCGTACAGGCTGCCTGCGGTAAGGACGTTGATGGAGCCGCCACCGCTGGCCGCGACGACCAGGGTGGGCGTATTGGTGTACAGGTCAATGCCCGAGCCGCTTCCGGTCGCGGTGGCATCAGTGACCTGAAGCGTGAGACTCCTGCCGCTTGCCGCTTGCAGCGTACCGTCAGTAAAGGTTCCCGAGGTCGTGATGCCGTGCAGCGCCTGCAGAACAATGTTCGCGTTGGTCCCTTCTATTTCCGACTCATAGACGGTGAAGATGCCCGTCGTGCCCAGCGCGGTGGCGGAGCCCAGCGTGCCCGCGTCGCTGAGGGTGGTCTGGCTGCTATCGGGGCTGTCGCTACCCTCCCCGGTGCCGCCGGATATGACAATGGCGTCCGGGTCCAGAAGCAGCGTTCCAGTCGCGCCTCGCGGAGCCGACAGGTCGGCCCGGCCGCGGAAGTACAGATTGTGTTTTCCGGATGTTTCGGCAAAGCCTCCGTTGCCGCCCAGAGCGCCTCCACGCGCGCTCAAGGTACCCGAGAAATGCAGGTCGTTGTCGGCCCAGACGATGATTTTTCCACCGTCGCCCACGGCTCTGCCGTCGGCGGTGATGGTGACGCCAGGCGCCACGCCGGTGTTAAGCGCATTCGGCACGGCAGCGTTCCTGCCCTGCAAGTCACCGCCAATCAGGATGACACCGCCGCCGCCGTCGCCCGAAGCGTCGACCTGTGCGCCGGCATCAAGCCGCACCTCTTTGCCCAGCACTTCGACCTTGCCGCCAACAGCCAGGGCAATGGGTTCGATCTGCGTGCCGGAGTCACCGCGCACCGGGGAGGTAGCCTGCACCACGCCCGCCACGCTCGCCTGCACTCCGCCAAAAAGACGCACCTCGCCCCCAGGGAAACCGTTGGCTGAGATCACGGCTGCCTGCTCCACCAGCAGCTTGCCCTGGTCGGCCGAAACGTTCACTGCGCCGCCTGAAGCTCCCGCTCCGCCATTGGCCGTGAGCTTTGCGCCGGTGCCGATCAGCACATCGCCCGTCGCGGAGCTGATCGTGATCTGGCCGCCGGCCTTGCCAGCCGCGCCGTCCGCGCTGATGGTTGCGCCCGGGCCTGAAATCTCCACGTCCTTGATCGCCCGCAGGACGACCCTGCCACCTTCCATCGTGACGGCCTGCGCCTTGATGGCGCCGCTATGGCGCAGCGTACCGGCGAACACGCCCACGGCACTGCCTTCAATCCTGCCGAGGTTGACTGCCTTGTTGTCAGCTGACTGGATCTCAAACCGGATGCCTTCCAGCCCGCGGCCCGTGACTTCAACCTTCTGCCCCGCACCAATGATGACGTTGCCGTCTTCGGCCTTGACCAGGGCGTTGCTTCCCACCGAGACATTGGGCGCGAACAGCATGATGTCCCCGTTGGCGGAACGGATCACACCGTCCACCTTGACGTCGCCGCTCAGGGCGTTGCCCTCAAAGCGCAGCTTGCCGGCAGCCCAGTCCTTGTCGGTGATGTTGAGGGTGGAGGCCGTGAAACCGGCCGTGTCGACAGCCGCGCCCCGGCCTACGGTGATGCCGAACGGATTGATCAGCACGACCTTGCCGTTGGACGTCAGCTTGCCGAGCAGCTCTGAAGGATTGTTGTTGACGACGCGGTTGAGCACCGAGCTGGCGGAATTGGCCTGCTGGAAATGCGTCGTCTCATTGGCCTTGATGGAAAAGCTCTGCCAGTTGATGGCCGCACCCGGCGAGTTGGTCACCGTCAATACGCTGCCGTTGGACTGGAACGCTGCCTGCCCGCGCACGACCTGCTGGCCTTGCGGGTTGGCCCATGCGAGTGGCGCGGGCAACACAACGCTGGCTACGCCCCCGGCAAAAGCCGAGTAGAGTGCCATTGAAAGAATGCGGGGTGCAGCGCGCTGGTATTGCACGGTTGCAGTCGCAGGTCGACGGCTCTTATTCATCCTGGGCATCGTGATCCTCCGTGTTTCTTGCGCGGAAACATGGGCATGATCCGGGCGCAAAAGAACATCAGGCGTAACAATGGTTACACCTTTTTGCAATATAGCCCAAGGACAAAGTCACGACCATGAAGTCGCCCGCTTTTTCGCTCCCCTGGTTGACGCCCGGTGAGCCCTTTCCGGACCCTGCGCGAGCGTGGGGCTTGAGCGACCCGGTTCCCGGACTGCTGGCGGGCGGCGGCGTGCTGGACACGCCAACGCTCAAGCGTGCCTACTCATCGGCCATCTTTCCCTGGTTCAGCGATGACCAGCCGGTGCTGTGGTGGAGCCCGGACCCGCGCATGGTGTTGCAGATGGTTGACTTTCGACTGCATCGCTCCTTTCGCAAGACCATCGCGCGATTCATGCTGGATGAACGCTGCGAGATCCGTTTTGATACTGCCTTTGCCCGCGTGATCCAGGCCTGCGCAACCGGCGAGCGGCCTGGCCAGGCAGGCACCTGGATCGTTCCGTCCATGGTGCAGGCCTATGAGGAATTCCATTCAGCCGGATACGCCCACAGCATTGAAACCTGGATCGACGGCGAACTGGCAGGCGGGCTTTACTGCGTAGCCATCGGCAAGGCGGTGTTCGGCGAGTCGATGTTCACGCGGGTGCCCGACGCCTCAAAAATTGCCTTGGCCGCTCTTGTTTCGTTCTGCAGGGCCAGCGGCATTACCACTATCGACTGCCAGCAGAACACCCGCCATTTAGCCTCGCTGGGCGCGGGCGAAATCGACAGGGGCCGTTTTGTGGAGCAAGTCGCAGTTGACGCGCTGCGCCAGGGTCCGCAGTGGATTTTTCAGCCCGTATACTGGAATGAACTCGTGAATCCGACGTCAGCGTGACCCACCTCAAGGATCTCCCTCTTCAGACATTGCAGTTTTATGCAACGGCCCCCTACCCCTGCAGTTATCTGCCCGGGCGGCAGGCCCGCTCTCAGGTGGCCACGCCCAGCCACCTCATCCACAACGACACTTATTCCGACCTGGTGACCAGCGGTTTCCGGCGCAGCGGCATGTTCACTTACCGGCCATATTGCGACGGTTGCCGGGCTTGCGTGCCGCTTCGCGTAAAAACGACGGACTTTGTGGCCGACCGGAGCCAGCGCCGGGCCTGGAGCCGTCACCAGGACCTGCAGGCCCGGGTGCTCAAGTTGTGCTTTGTGCCGGAGCACTACCAGCTCTACCTGCGCTACCAGAACGGGCGGCATGCAGGGGGCGGCATGGACCACGACAGCATCGACCAATACACCCAGTTTCTCTTGCAAAGCCGCGTGAATTCGCGTTTGGTGGAGTTCAGGGAGACGCTGCCAGACGGCTCTGCCGGCACGCTGAAAATGGTCTCGATCCTGGACGTTCTCAATGATGGCATCTCGGCCGTCTACACCTTCTATGAGCCTGACGCCGGCGCCAGCTACGGCACTTACGGCGTGTTGTGGCAAATCGCCCAGGCACGTGAGCTCGGCCTGCCACACGTGTACCTTGGCTACTGGATCGGCGAGAGCGCCAAAATGAACTACAAGGCCAGGTTTGTGCCGAACGAGGTGCTTGTCAACGGCGCCTGGTTGTCGCCCGAAGTCGCATCCGCGAGCTGATGCGTTGCTGGATCGCATGCAGCAATGCGCGAGCGCATTTCACCAGATAAAATCCGGGCACTGCAATCTCAAAGCGCTCAATGCGAAAGACTGACCCCAACGTCAAGGCCAAGCCTGCCATCCAGGTCATCGAGCGGATGTTCACGCTGATCGACGTGCTGGCCTCGCGGGAAGACGCGGTATCCCTCAAGGAAATAAGCGCCAAAACGGGACTGCACCCTTCCACTACGCACCGCATATTGAATGATCTGGCCACTGGCCGATTTGTTGACCGGCCGGAGGCTGGCAGTTACCGGCTTGGCATGAGGCTGCTGGAACTGGGCAATCTGGTCAAAGGCCGCCTCAACGTTCGCGACGCCGCCCTGTTGCCCATGCGGGAGCTGCACAAACTGATCCAGCAACCGGTCAACCTCAGCATGCGCCAGGGCGACGAGATCGTCTACATCGAGCGGGCCTTCAGCGAGCGCTCGGGCATGCAGGTGGTTCGCGCCATCGGCGGCCGCGCGCCACTGCACCTCACATCGGTCGGCAAGCTGTTTTTGTCAGCGGACGATCCGCAGCGCGTGCGGGCTTACGCCACCCGCACCGGCCTGGCCGGCCACACCAAGAACAGCATTACCCAGTTGCCCATGCTGGAGCGAGAACTGGCGCGCACCAAACAGCAAGGCATTGCGCGCGACAACGAGGAACTGGAGTTGGGGGTGCGCTGCATGGCAGCAGGCATCTATGACGACCAGAGCAAGCTTGTCGCGGGCCTGTCCATTTCAGCCCCGGCAGACAGGCTGGATGAAGGCTGGCTTATCAAGTTGCAGACGACGGCGGCTGAAATCTCAAGCGCGCTGGGCTACAAAACAACCGCCTGAAGTACTGCAATTCGGGAGTGCGTGGAACCGGCTTTGCCGGGCCACTGCATTGCCCCCAGTGGGGGAGGCGCCGAAGGCGCTTCTGGGGGCGTCTTACCTAGCCGCCCAAGTGCCGAACCAGTGTCGGCTCGGCATGAGGGTGCGCCTCAACCCACCGGCGGACGCGTTCGGCATCGCCAATCCGGCTGAGTTTGCCGGCGGAGTCCAGAAACACCATGATGAGCTTGCGCCCGGCAATCTTGGCCTGCATCACCAGGCACTGCCCGGCTTCCGAGATGTACCCAGTCTTTTGCAGGCCGATGTCCCATTCAGGATTTTTCACCAGGCGATTGGTATTGTTGTATTGCAAAGTGCGGCTTCCCACCTCAACCTGGTAGCCATGCGAAGTGGACAAGGCACGCAACTGTGGATCGTTGTAGGCAAAAGTCACAAGCGTCGCCAAATCTTTGGCGCTGGACTGGTTGCGGCTGGACAGGCCGGTGGGCTCCACATAGCTCGTGTCGCGCATGCCAAGCGTCCTGGCCTTGGCATTCATCATGCCGACAAAGGCAGTCAGACCACCAGGATAGGTCCGCCCCAGTGCATGGGCAGCCCGGTTCTCGCTGGACATCAGCGCCAGGTGCAGCAATTCGCCACGGGTCAGCGCGGTACCCACCTTCAAGCGCGAACGGCTGCCCTTTTCAGTGTCGACGTCATCCTGCGTAATGGTGATGACTTCAGCTGAAGGCAGCTTGGCCTCGCTGATGATCACGCCGCTCATGAGTTTGGTGATGGAGGCAATTGGCAGAACCGCTGTGTCGTTCTTGCTGAACAGCACTTCGCGCGTGTCCTGGTCCATGACCAGAGCCACACTGGACTTCAGGTCCAATTCGTCGGCTGTTGAATGGAGTCCGGCGAGTTGGCCGAATGACGGCTTGGCGGGCACAGCGGCCAGGCGAACGACAGAGTGGCGGCGGGCAACCAGGTCGGCCTTGCGCGCGTTGCGGGCAAACGTGACCGACTTGGCCACCGAGCGCCGCTTGGCAGCAGCTGAAGAAGACGCTTCTTTCTTGAATGTGACGCGAACCCGCTCTGCAGCTTGTGCTGAAGGACTCAGTACAACCACCAAAAAGGTGCAGATTGCCGCAGATTGCAGTGTCTTGTTCAACACACTGCTGACTTGCCTGATCAGACGATAGGACATGCATTCATCTCCGGTAAAGCGCCATGCGATGGCTTGAGTGTACACAAATGAAAAAGTCGCGCAAGATCAAAGACTTACGCGACGTTCTTCACCTGACAGATAAATTATAGGGTTGGACCCTAGCCCTGCGCAGCAACCCGGTCAGCTTTACTTTGCAACTTGTTGAGCGCACTGAGATAGGCCTTGGCAGACGCGACGACGATATCCGGGTCCGCCCCGACCCCGTTCACAACTCTTCCGGAGTTTTGAAGCCGCACGGTCACTTCGCCCTGGCTCTCTGTAGAACCGCTGATCGCGGTGACGGCATACAGCACCATTTCGGCGCCGCTGTTCACATGGGACTCGATGGCTTTGAGCGAGGCATCCACTGGCCCGTTACCGTCCGAGTCGCCCCTGACCTCCCTGCCTTCGACCGTGAACACCACGGACGCATGGGGCCGCTCGCCGGTTTCGCTGTGTTGCGAGAGGGAGACAAACGCGTACTGCTCATTGTCCTTCGCAACGCTTTCATCACTCACGAGTGCCAGGATGTCTTCATCAAAAATATCGCTCTTGCGGTCGGCCAGTTCCTTGAAGCGCGCAAACGCCGCGTTGACGTCGGCCTCGCTTTCCAGCGCCACACCCAAGTCCTGCAGGCGCTGCTTGAAGGCGTTGCGCCCGCTGAGCTTGCCCAGCACGATCTTGTTGTTGCTCCAGCCCACGTCTTCGGCGCGCATGATTTCGTAGGTGTCACGCGCCTTGAGCACACCGTCCTGGTGGATGCCTGACGCGTGGGCAAAGGCGTTGGCCCCCACCACAGCCTTGTTGGGCTGCACCACGAACCCGGTAGTCTGGCTGACCATGCGGCTGGTTGCCAGGATGTGTTTGGTGTCGATATTGAGGTCCAGGCCGAAATAGTCTCTGCGGGTCTTCACCGCCATCACGATTTCTTCCAGCGAACAGTTGCCTGCCCGCTCGCCCAGGCCGTTGATGGTGCACTCCACCTGCCGCGCGCCGCCGATCTTGACCCCCGCCAGGGAGTTGGCCACCGCCATGCCCAGGTCATTGTGGCAATGGACTGACCAGATCGCCTTGTCTGAGTTGGGAATGCGCTCGCGCAGCGTCTTGATGAAATTGCCGTAGAGCTCGGGTACCGCATAGCCCACGGTGTCGGGCACGTTGATGATGGTCGCGCCCTCTTTGATGACCGCCTCGAGCACGCGGCAGAGAAAGTCCACATCACTGCGGTAGCCGTCCTCGGGGCTGAACTCGACATCGGCTACCAGGTTGCGGGCGAAGCGCACGGAGAGCTTGGATTGCTCAAACACCTCGTCGGGCGTCATGCGCAGCTTCTTTTCCATATGGAGCGCGGAGGTCGCAATGAAGGTGTGAATGCGCGGATGAGCCGCGCCCCTGAGCGCTTCAGCAGCGCGGGAAATGTCGCGGTCGTTCGCCCGCGCCAGCGAGCAGATGCTTGATTCGCGGATGGCGTCGGCAATCGACTTGACCGCCTCAAAGTCGCCATTGGAACTGGCAGCAAAGCCGGCCTCGATCACATCCACCTTGAGCCGTTCAAGTTGCCGGGCGATGCGCAGCTTCTCATCGCGCGTCATGGACGCGCCGGGGGACTGTTCGCCATCGCGAAGGGTGGTGTCAAAAATGATGAGTTTGTCGGTCATGTCACTCTCCTGTTATTTGGCGGCTGCGTACACGGCAGACGTCATGTCCACCCTTGACCGCTGGATACCCGAAACGATGGCTTTAAGCGAAGCAGAAACGATGTTGGCATCCATGCCCACGCCAAACACCGTCTGCGATTCATCGATGCGAAGCTCCAGGTAGGCAACCGCCTGCGCATTGGCGCCAGAACCTACTGCATGCTCATGGTAGTCAAGTACCCGCACGTTGTGCCCTGTCGCCTCGTTCAAGCCATTGATGAACGCGTCGATGGGGCCGGTGCCCTTGCCCGCGACATGCAGCAAATGGCCGGCCAGTTTCACGTCGGCCAAGAGGCTCACCCGCTTGGAATTCGCCGACTCCTCAAGCACCTGGTGTTGTGGCGCTTCAACGGAGGCCAAGGCGTATTCCCGTTCAAACAACTGCCAGATATCGTGGGCGGTCAGTTCCTTGCCTTGCGCATCCAACACGCGCTGCACCACCTGGCTGAACTCGATCTGCAGGCGGTGCGGCAACTCGATGCCGTATTCGCTCTCCAGCAAATACGAAATACCGCCCTTGCCCGACTGGCTGTTCACGCGGATCACTGCTTCATAGCTGCGCCCCAGATCCTTGGGGTCAATCGGCAGGTACGGCATGTCCCAGATGTCACCGTCCTTGCGGGCAGCGAATGCTTTCTTGATCGCGTCCTGATGCGAGCCGGAAAACGAGGTGTAGACCAGATCACCCACATAAGGGTGCCGCGGGTGAACCGGCAACTGGTTACAGAACTCCACCGTGCTGCGGATTTCGTCGATGTTCGAAAAATCGAGCCCTGGCGACACGCCCTGCGAGTACAGGTTGAGGGCGATATTGACGAGGTCCACATTGCCGGTGCGCTCGCCGTTGCCAAAGAGGCAGCCTTCGATGCGGTCAGCACCGGCCATCAAGGCGAACTCACCTGCGGCTGTGCCGGTGCCGCGGTCATTGTGCGGGTGCACCGACAACACAATGGCGTCGCGGCGGGCCAGGTGCCTGTGCATCCACTCGATCATGTCGGCAAAGATATTGGCCGTTGAATGCTCGACGGTTGAAGGCAGGTTGACGATGCACTTGTGCTGCGCTGTGGGTTGCCAGACGGCCGTCACCGCATCCACCACGCGCTTTGAAAATTCCAGCTCGGTGCCGGAAAACATTTCGGGTGAATACTCAAAGGTCCAGTGCGTTGCCGGCTGCAGGGCGGCCAGGTCCTTGATGAGTTGCGCGTTGCTCGTCGCAAGCTCGACGATCTCATCGTCATTCATACCCAGAACCACGCGGCGCATCACCGGCGCCGTCGCGTTGTAGAGGTGGACCACGGCTCGTTTGGCGCCCTCCAGTGACTCGAAAGTCCGGCGGATCAAGGGCTCACGAGCCTGCGTGAGGACCTGGATCGTGACGTCGTCCGGCACCAGGTTTTCATCAATCAATTGACGTACGAAGTCGAATTCTGTTTGCGAGGCTGAGGGAAAGCCGATCTCGATTTCCTTGAATCCGATTTTCACCAGCGCGTTGAACATCTTCAGCTTGCGCGCCGCGTCCATGGGCTCGATCAGGGCCTGGTTGCCGTCCCGCAGGTCCACGCTGGCCCAGATTGGGGCGCTCCGCAGCACCGCATCAGGCCAGGTGCGGTCGGTCAATCGGACCGGCTCGAACGCGCGGTACTTGCTTGCGGGATGCTTCAACATGGTCACACTTCCTTGAAAATTAAAAACCAGCAACCCAAAACAAAACGGCCCGTTGCTGGTGCATACGGGCCGTTGAAAGGGTTCGCGCGTGCGCTACCGTCTCCGCCCGTAGGGGATTAGCAGTAGTGCCAGCGAAATTTGATTCATATGAGGGAGCTTAGCACAGGCTGCGATGTACGAAAACCCGGTTTGCCCTGAAGGCCCGGGCGCGCGCTTCACCTGTGCATGCCACGCTCTTCCGGCTCCTCGGTCGATGTGCTGATGACGCTGGTGCGCTGGCCTTTGGCCTTGCGCCAGCCATAAACCGCATAACCGCTCAGGCCATAAATCACAAACATGCCGAACAGAACCGTTGGCGGATGGATGTTGATCACGGCAATGCCCAGGGCAATCAGGACGATGGCGGCAAATGGCACGCTCTTTTTCATGCTCACATCCTTGAAGCTGTAGAACGGCACATTGGTCACCATGGTGAGGCCCGCATAAAGCGCCAGGCCAAACATGATCCAGGGGATGCTCACACCCAGCAGGTAGTCCGTGCCGCGGATGCCGCTGTCCGTGACGATCCAGATCAGTCCGGTCACCAGCGCAGCGGCAGCGGGCGATGGCAGGCCCTGGAAAAAGCGTTTGTCCACCACGCCGGTGTTGACGTTGAACCGGGCCAACCGCAGCATCGCGCACGCGCAATAAACAAAAGCGGCAATCCAGCCCCAGCGGCCCAGACCCTTCAGTGCCCACTCGTACGCGATGAGCGCTGGTGCAGCGCCGAACGACACCATGTCGGACAGTGAATCCATCTGCTCGCCAAACGCACTTTGGGTGTTGGTCATCCGCGCCACGCGACCGTCCAGGCTATCGAGCACCATCGCGCAGAAAACACCGACTGCAGCTTGGTCAAAGCGCCCGTTCATGGCCATCACCACCGCATAAAAGCCACCGAAAAGAGCAGCCAGCGTGAACAGGTTGGGCAGGATGTAGATGCCCTTGCGGCGCTTGCGGATCACGACCTCCTGGCCGTCATCAGAGCTCAAATCGTTGCCGTCATGCATGGGGAAGAAGCCTGTTGTGAGTAAAGGGTGAATGCCATGGGGCCCAAGCGGGCAGTGTAAGGCAGCAGCTTGTTGGCGAGGCTTCATAAAAAAGGGCCACCGCAGTGGCCCTCTGGCATGAAAGCGGGCGCAGCGCGCCCTGCTTTCGATCAGTTCTTGGACTGGTCCACCAGCTTGTTCTTCTTGATCCAGGGCATCATCGCACGCAGCGTTTCGCCAACTGTCTCGATCTGGTGTTCCGCCATGATGCGACGCTTGCTGATCAGCGTCGGTGCGCCGGCGCGGTTTTCCAGGATGAAGTTCTTGGCGTATTCGCCGGTCTGGATGTCCGTCAGGATCTGCTTCATGACCTTCTTGGTCTCGCTCGTCACGACACGGGGGCCGCTCACATACTCGCCGTACTCGGCGTTGTTGGAGATGGAGTAGTTCATGTTGGCAATGCCGCCTTCATAAATCATGTCCACGATCAGCTTGAGTTCATGCAGGCATTCAAAGTAGGCCATCTCGGGGGCATAGCCCGCCTCAACCAGCGTCTCAAAGCCGGCCTTGATCAGTTCCACCGTGCCGCCGCACAGCACAGCCTGTTCGCCGAACAGGTCGGTTTCCGTTTCTTCACGGAAGTTGGTCTCGATGATGCCGGCCTTGCCGCCACCATTGGCCATCGCATACGACAGGGCCAGATCACGGGCCTTGCCCGACTTGTCCTGGCTGACGGCCACGAGGTGGGGGACGCCGCCGCCTTGCGCGTAGGTGCCGCGAACTGTGTGGCCAGGCGCCTTGGGGGCGACCATCCAGACGTCCAGGTCAGCGCGGGGCGTGACAAAGCCGTAGTGCACGTTGAAGCCGTGAGCAAACACCAGCGAGGCGCCCTGCTTGATGTTGGGTGCAATGTCGTTGGTATATACGGCGGCGATCTGCTCATCAGGCAGCAGGATCATGACGACGTCTGCAGCCTTGACCGCATCAGCCACTTCAGCGACCTTCAGGCCGGCATTTTCAACCTTGGGCCAGGAAGCGCCACCTTTGCGCAGGCCGACGATGACCTTGACGCCGCTGTCATTCAGGTTTTGTGCATGGGCGTGGCCTTGCGAGCCGTAGCCGATGATGGCAACAGTCTTGCCCTTGATGAGGCTCAGGTCGCAGTCTTTGTCGTAGTAAACCTTCATGGTTCTATCTCCTGGGTTGAATGCTGTGAATTGAAATTCTTAAACGCGAAGGATTCTCTCACCCCTACCGATGCCGCTGGCGCCGGTTCGGACCGTCTCCAGGATCGCGCTGCGATCGATCGCCTCAAGGAAGGCGTCGTTCTTGACCTGGTCCCCGGTCAATTCGATGGTGTAGCTCTTCTCGGTCACGTCGATGATGCGGCCCCGGAAAATGTCGGCCATACGCTTCATCTCTTCGCGCTCCTTGCCCACCGCGCGCACCTTGACCATCATGAGCTCGCGCTCGGTGTAGGCGCCCTCTGTCAGGTCCACTACCTTGACGACCTCAATCAGCCGGTTCAGGTGCTTGGTGATCTGCTCGATCACGTCGTCAGAGCCGGTGGTCTGGATGGTCATGCGCGACAGGCTGGGGTCTTCAGTGGGCGCAACCGTCAGTGACTCGATGTTGTAGCCGCGGGCCGAAAAAAGGCCCACGACACGGGACAGAGCGCCGGGCTCGTTTTCCAGCAGGACTGCAATGATGTGTTTCATAAGATCTGATTTCTCTTTTCGCCGCCCTCCCCCTCGCACGGTAATGCGCAGGCTCGGCGGACAATAGATTTTTCGGTGGGTGTCATGGCGGGCCGGGCCTGCCATCACACTGAAAGTGGCTAGAGGTCTTCGGACCCCAGCAGCATCTCGGTGATGCCCTTGCCGGCCTGGACCATCGGGAACACGTTCTCGGTCGGGTCCGTACGGAAGTCCATGAACACGGTGCGATCCTTGAGCTTGCGTGCTTCGCGCAGCGCCGGCTCCACGTCTTGTGGACGTTCGATCAACATACCGACGTGCCCATAAGCCTCTGCCAGTTTCACGAAATTAGGCAGCGCATCCATGTAGCTGCTGCTGTAGCGGCCGGCATATTCCACTTCCTGCCACTGACGGACCATGCCGAGGTAACGGTTGTTCAGGGAAATGATCTTGATCGGCGTGTTGTACTGCAGGCAGGTCGACAGCTCCTGGATGCACATCTGCACCGAGCCTTCGCCGGTGATGCAATACACCTCGCTGTCGGGCTTGGCCAGCTTGATGCCCATGGCGTAGGGAATGCCCACGCCCATGGTGCCCAGACCACCGGAATTGATCCAGCGGCGCGGCTCGTCAAAACGGTAGTACTGAGCAGCCCACATCTGGTGCTGACCCACATCAGACGTGATGTACGTGTCAGCGTCCTTGGTCATGTTCCAGAGCGTTTCCACCACGTACTGCGGCTTGATCACGTCCGGCGAGCCCATGCTGTACTTCAGGCAGTTGCGCTTGCGCCAGCCCTCAATCGTTTCCCACCAGCCGCCCAGGGCGCCCGAATCGGGCTTGAGGCCCGACTCGCGGATCATGCCGATCAGCTCGGTCAGCACGTCCTTCACATCGCCGACGATCGGGATGTCAACCTTCACGCGCTTGGAAATGCTCGACGGGTCGATGTCGATGTGGATGATCTTTCGCTCGTTCTGGGCAAAATGCTTGGGGTTACCAATGACGCGGTCATCAAATCGCGCGCCCACGGCCAACAGAACGTCACAGTTCTGCATGGCGTTGTTCGCCTCGATGGTGCCGTGCATGCCCAGCATGCCGAGGAATTTCTTGTCGCTGGCCGGGTAGGCGCCCAGACCCATCAAGGTATTGGTGCAGGGGTAACCCAGCATATCGACCAGGGTGCGCAATTCGGCCGAAGCATTGCTCAGCAACACACCACCGCCGGTGTAGATGTAGGGACGCTTGGCATTCATCAGCAAATGCAGCGCCTTGCGGATCTGCCCGCCATGGCCCTTGCGCACCGGGTTGTACGAGCGCATGGTGACGGCCTCAGGGTAGCCGGTAAAGGCCGCCCTCTTGAACGACACGTCTTTGGGAATGTCCACCACGACCGGACCCGGGCGGCCGCTGCGCGCAATGTGGAAGGCCTTCTTCATGGTCTCGGCCAGATCGCGCACATCCTTCACCAGGAAGTTGTGCTTGACGATGGGCCGGGTGATGCCAACGGTGTCGCACTCCTGAAAGGCGTCAAGCCCGATCGCGTGGGTTGGCACCTGCCCGGTGATGATCACCATCGGGATGCTGTCCATGTACGCCGTGGCAATACCCGTCACGGCATTGGTCACGCCCGGGCCCGAAGTGACAAGCGCCACACCGACGTCACCCGTCGCACGGGCGTAGCCGTCAGCGGCGTGAACGGCCGCCTGCTCGTGGCGCACCAGAACGTGCTGGATGGTGTCCTGCTTGTAGAACGCGTCGTAAATATAGAGAACTGCGCCGCCCGGGTAGCCCCAGACGTGCTTGACGTTTTCAGCCTGGAGACACTTCACCAGGATTTCTGCGCCCATGAGTTCTTCGGGGTTTGCGGCGTTGGCTGCTGCGCTGGAGGCAGCGGCTGCCGAGATGAGTTCGGCCTTTGTAATTTCCATGATCAACCTTTGTGAATTTCTCTGACGAAAGACCTTGGGTGCCCCTTGGACGCTCTCTTGTGAAGCCGCTTCGGGACTTTGGGTCAAAACCATGGGCGAGATGATTGCTGCGCCGGACCTTGACCTGTTTGCTTTTTAAATTGCAGGGAAGATTATCGCACTGCAATGACTCAAGGCGCCCAACAGCGTTGGTTCGTGCGCGAAAAGCACTTTTTACGGTGCGATAATCCAGCGCGTAGGATAAAAACAAGACTTCAAACGCGTTCGCGAGACACGCTTCCACAGCTTTCTGCCACCAGCGGCCTTCACCTTTGGCAACCGAAAAAGAACTCTCCGACTTCCTTAAAAGCGTCGAAAAGCGGGCATTCAAGCGCTCCAAGTATCACGTGCGGGACGACGAAGCGGCGCTGGACATCGTGCAGGACAGCATGATGAAACTGGCCGAGCATTACGGCGACAAGCCGCCGGCCGAGTTGCCGATGCTGTTTGCCCGGATTTTGTCCAACTGCACGCTGGACTGGTTCCGGCGCCAGAAGACCCGGCGGGCCCTTTTTTCGAATATGAGTGAATTTGAATCCGCGTCAGAGGACGGGGATTTCGATTTGCTTGAAACTTATGCCTTGCAAGACGACTCACAACGTACCGAGAGCGCCGAGGACTCCACGAGCCGGGCCCAGATCTTGCAAGAAATCGAACTCGAGATCCAGGAGTTACCGACACGTCAACGAGAGGCCTTCCTGATGCGTTACTGGGAAGAGATGGACGTTGCCGAGACGGCGGCGGCCATGGGCTGCTCTGAAGGCAGTGTCAAAACACACTGTTCCAGGGCTGTCCAGGCTCTCAGTAAGGCACTGAAGGCAAAGGGAATAAAACTATGACGAACTCGATCACGCATTCAACGCTGCACACCTTCACGATGCAGCCGCACCATATTCAGGCCGGCATCCAGCATGAGCGCTTTGGAATGTTGGTAGCTGCGCGCCTGTCCGATGCTACCGGTGCCCTGCCTTACGACATTTCCGAGCGGCTGCGTGCAGCCCGCGTCCAGGCGCTGTCCAAGCGCAAGATGGCGGTGCGCAACGCTTCTGCAGTCATCTCCAACGGTTCCTCTGCCGCCCTGACGCTCGGGGGTGACGAGTCGCCCGGTTTCTGGGGCCGCATCGCGTCGGTATTGCCGCTGGTGGCGCTTGTCGCCGGCTTGGTTGCCATCAACCTGGTGCAAAACGAAACCCGTGCCAACGAGCTGGCTGAAGTCGACACCGCGCTTTTGACCGACGACCTCCCCCCTGCAGCTTTTGCGGACCCGGGCTTTGTGCAGTTCCTGCGCACGGGTAGCGAACAAGGCAAACCCTGACCCGGATTGTTGCTGGCATGACGCGGTTCACTAACAGCAACGCCTTCGCACGCCCATGGCTGGCGTGCATTTCAGGCCTGCTCATTCTTGCCGCGTCTGGCACCACCATTTGCCTTGCGCAGCCGGCGAATCCCGCGTCTGCTGCAGCATCTGCTGCAACTGCCGGTGCGATCGCATCCGCTCCCTTGAAACCAGCCGCAGTTGCCGCCTCAGCCGCAGCATCGTCGCCCCGCCCGCTGGCCTCCAAACCGCAAACAGGGCCCCGGATGCCAGCGGCCAACACGGGCTGGAACGAACTGACGCCGCCCCAGCAGCAAGCGCTCAAGCCGCTGCAATCGATCTGGGGCACTTTGACTCAAGGCCATAAACGCAAATGGCTCGCGGTGTCGCAGACCTACCCAAAGATGGCGCCTGCCGAACAGGCCACGCTGCACAGCCGCATGACGGAATGGACCGGTTTGAGCACCAGACAGCGAAGTGAGGCACGCCTTAATTTTGCTGAGGTCAAGCAACATTCACCTGACGAAAAAAAGGCCAAGTGGGAGGCCTACCAGGCCTTGAGCCCGGAAGAGCGACAAAAGCTGGCTGCTGGCGCCATGGCCAAGCCTCAGGGCGCTGCCCCGGCGGTCAAGCCGGTACCACCCCAGAAGCTTGCCTCAGTGCCCCCGGGCCAGTCCACCCACAAACACCCCTCGATTGCCGGAACCTCGGGCAAGCTGGATCAGAACACCTTGCTGCCGCAGCCGGCTCTCGCGCCGACCGACGCACCTGCGCGCAGTAACTGAAAGCCTTGTCCGTCCCATGACCGCAGAGCAGCAGGGCACCGCGCCCCAGGGGCCAGCTGGCCCGTCGTCGCCTACCTCGCGCATTTCACCGCCCACCTTGCCGCCCGCCCCATCACCCTCCCTTGTGGCCCCAGGCCTGGCGCGCCGCATGGCTTGCTGGTTGTATGAGGGCATGTTGATGTTCGGGGTGGTTTTCATCTCGGGTTACCTCTTCGGCACGCTAAGCCAGACCCGCAACGCGCTAGATAACCGCCACCCACTGCAGGCATTCCTGTTTGTGATCTTCGGAATCTACTTCACCTGGTTCTGGGCCAAAGGCCAGACCCTTGCCATGAAAACCTGGGACATCCGTGTGGTGGATCGCGCGGGGCTTGCGGTTTCGCAATCTCGCGCCCTGGCACGCTATGCGCTGAGCTGGCTCTGGTTCCTGCCCGCGCTGGCTGCGCTTGCGCCCTTCCAGGTGTCTGTTGGCGAATCGGTCACGATCATCATTGGCTGGGTGGCTGTATGGGCCCTGCTCAGTCGCTTCCACCCCCAAAGGCAATTTCTGCACGACGCGTTGGCCGGCACACGGCTGGTCACTTCGAAGCCTCTCAGCCGCTAAGCACCCGGGCTCCTGGCCAGCGGCAGTGTCACGAGGCTCGGCGACAATCCGCGTATGAGCTCTCCCGAAATCGTGCCTCCCGCCAAGATCCTGCCGGACGCCAATCCTCAAAAAAGCCGCACTGGGCTCAACCGCGTTGTTCACGCCGCTGGTTACTCTCTGGCCGGCCTGCGCGCCGGTTGGCATGAGACGGCGTTCCGCCAGGAGGCCATTTTGGCCATCGTCCTGGTTCCGTTGTCGTTCTGGCTGGGGCACAGCTGGGTCGAGACGGCGCTGCTGGCTGGCTCTGTGTTGATCGTGTTGATTGTCGAGCTGCTCAATACCGGCATAGAAACAGCCATTGACCGGATCGGCCCTGAATGGCATGCCTTGTCCAAGCGTGCAAAAGATATGGGCAGTGCCGCCGTCTTGCTGAGCCTGCTGCTGTGCGCCGGCATCTGGGTCGCAGCCATTGCGCAGCGGGTGGCCAAGTGACACCCGCATTCTCGGTTTGCGTCTATTGCGGCTCCCGCACAGGCGAATCGCCCTTGCACGCCGATGCTGCGCGAGACGTCGGCCACTGGATAGGCCGGCACAGCGGTCAGCTGGTCTACGGCGGAGGCAAGAACGGGTTGATGGGCGTAGTGGCCGCTGCGACGCTGGAGGCCGGAGGCCGCGTTGTGGGCATCATCCCGCTGGCGCTGGTTGAAAAGGAATGGGCCAACGACTACTGCACAGAGCTGCATGTGGTGGACACGATGCACGACCGCAAGCGCATGATGGCCGAGCGAGCCGACAGTTTTCTGGCCTTGCCCGGTGGCATCGGCACGCTGGAAGAGCTGTTTGAAGTGTGGACCTGGCGCCAGCTCGGCTACCACGACAAGCCGGTGGGCCTGCTCAACGTAGACGGCTACTACGACAGCCTCATCGCCTTCCTGCAAGGCAGTGTGAAGCAGCAGTTCATGACAGAAGGCCTGATGAACCTGATCCGCATCAGCAGCGACCCGCAAACGCTGCTGCAGGAACTCGTGCAAGCCGCCGGAACAGCACCGCCCCCGCACCTTGAATCAATTTAGCGGCGTAACCCGCGTGGGCCCCCATTCGGGAATGCGTCGATCCGGCTCCGCCGGTCCACTGCATTGCCCCCCAGTGGGGGGAGGCGGCCGGCAGGCCGCATCGGGGGGGGCGTCCATTTCTAAACTGCAGTTTCGTCTTCCTCACCCGTGCGGATGCGCACCACCCGCTCCACGCTGGTCACAAAAATCTTGCCGTCGCCGATCTTGCCGGTGCGGGCCGCGCGAATGATGGCCTCGACGCAGCGGTCCACGTCGACCGTCTTGACCACCACTTCCACCTTCACCTTGGGCAGAAAGTCCACCACATACTCGGCGCCGCGGTAAAGCTCGGTGTGGCCCTTCTGGCGGCCAAAGCCCTTGACCTCGGTCACGGTCAGCCCGGTGACGCCGCATTCGGCAAGGGCTTCGCGCACTTCCTCCAGCTTGAAGGGTTTGACGATGGCGGTGATCTGCTTCATGTTCTCTCCTGAATGCGCTAAGCGTGAAATTTACTGGTCACAGGGTAGCGCCAATCCTTGCCAAAACTCCTGTGAGTTACCCGGATTCCGATGGGCGCCTGGCGGCGTTTGTATTCGTTGATCTTGATGAGCCGCGTCACACGCCGCACCACATCCGCCTCAAAGCCGGCCGCGATGATTTCGGCCACGCTCTGGTCCTCTTCCATATAGCGCTCCAGGATCGCGTCAAGCACCTCGTACGGGGGCAGGCTGTCCTGGTCTTTCTGGTCGGCGCGCAGCTCGGCGCTGGGCGGGCGGGTGATGATGCGTTCTGGAATCGGCGCCTGCCCTGTGCCATAGGGGTCGTTCGCGTTGCGCCAGCGCGTGAGCCTGAACACCGTCGTCTTGGCCAGGTCCTTGATCACCGCAAAGCCGCCGGCCATGTCGCCATACAGGGTGCAGTAGCCGGTCGCCATCTCGCTTTTGTTGCCGGTGGTCAGCACGATGCTGCCGAACTTGTTGGACAGCGCCATGAGGAACACACCGCGAATGCGCGCCTGGATGTTCTCTTCCGTCGTATCTTCTTGCAGGCCCTTGAATTCGCCGGCGAGCGACTCCTTGAAGGCCTCGAACTGGGGCACGATGGAAATCTCGTCATACCGCACGTCCAGCCGGGCCGCCATCTCGCGCGCATCAAGCCAGGAAATGTCGGCCGTATACGGCGAGGGCATCATGATGGCGCGGACCTTGTCCTTGCCCAGCGCATCGACGGCAATCGCCAGCACCAGCGCCGAATCGATCCCGCCCGACAGGCCCAGCAAGGCACCCGGGAAGGCGTTTTTGCCGATGTAGTCGCGCACGCCCAGCACCAGGGCGTCCCACAACTCCGCTTCGTCACTGCGCTGCGCTTGAATCTGGCCGGACAAAGTGACTGTGGCACCCAACGCCGAGGCGTCCACCTCAAACAGATCCTCAATGAAGCCCGGCGCGCGTGCTGCCAGTTCACCCGTGGCCGACAGCGCAAACGAGCCGCCGTCAAACACCACTTCATCCTGCCCACCCACGAGGTGCGCATAAACCAGTGGCAATTCAACGGCACGGGCCCGATCTGCCATGCGCGCGATTCGTTCAACACCCTTGCCCACATGAAAGGGCGATGCGTTGATGACGGCCAGCACCTGCGCCCCCGCCTGCTTGGCCAGCTGGGCCGGCTCGTCAAACCAGGCGTCTTCGCAGATCAGCAGCCCGACTTTCAGGTGCTGATCGCCATCACGCACCGTGAACACGCAGGTGCCCTGCCCCGGCGTGAAATAGCGGCGCTCGTCAAATACCTGGTAGTTGGGCAGCTCGCGCTTGGCATAGGTCTGCAGCACCTGACCTTCACTGATCACGCTGGCCGCGTTGTGCCGCTGCTGCACGGCTACGCTGCGGGTGCGCGTACCGCCTCCGCTCGGATGCCCGAGGACGACAACCATATCTTTTAACCCGGCGAGCTCGCGGGCCACCGTTTTCACGGCATCATCACACGCGGTGATGAAGGCGGGACGCAGAAACAGGTCTTCAGCCGCATAGCCGCAGATCGACAGCTCGGGCGTCAGCAAGAGCCTGGCGCCCTTAGAGTGGGCGGTGCGCGCAGCGGCAATGATTTTTTGAGCATTGCCCTGCATGTCGCCGACGAAGAAGTTGAGCTGCGCAATGCAGATTTTGAGAGTCATTAGCAAGGTGCCAGGGCCAGTGAAAAGCGATTCAAACGATTATGTCATCCGGGTGCTGAAATCACCGGACGAGGTCGATGCCGCCGCATGGAACGCGCTGCTGGCAAACCAGCCGCATGACAGCCCCTTCATGCGCCACGAGTACCTGGCTGCAATGCACGACAGCAAAAGCGCCATCCCCAAAACCGGCTGGACGCCGCGCTTCATCACCCTGTGGCGCGGCGATGTGCTGCAGGCGGCCTGCGCGCTGTACCGCAAGAGCCATTCCTACGGCGAGTACGTTTTCGACTGGGCCTGGGCCAACGCCTACGAGCAGCACGGCCTGCCCTACTACCCCAAGGCCCTGGTGGCGCCGCCCTTCACGCCGGTGCCAGGTGCGAGGCTGCTGGCGCGCGATGCACATGCCCGCGTGGCTCTCGTTCGTGCGCTGATTGAATGGTGTGGCGATGAGGAGCTGTCGTCGCTGCACCTGCTGTTCTGCAGTGATGAAGATGTGGCGGCCTGCACAGAAGCTGGGCTCATGCTCCGCCACACAGTCCAGTTCCATTGGACCAACACCACACCGACTTACGCCAGCTTCGACGCATTCCTCGCCTCGCTCAACCAGGAAAAGCGCAAGAAGATCCGCCAAGAGCAGCGCAAGGTGTCTGAAGCCGGCGTGAGTTTTCGCTGGGCGCTGGGCGCTGACATCAGAGCGCAGGACTGGGTGTTCTTCTACCGGTGCTACGAGCGCACCTACCTCGAACACGGCAATGCGCCCTACCTCACACCCGCCTTCTTTGCCCGCATGGCGTCCACCATGCCTGAGAACTGGCTGCTGTTCATCGCCGAGCGGGGCGGCAAGCCGATTGCCTCCAGCCTCATTGCGGTGCAGGCGGGGCCAAGCGCATCAACCGGCCCGCAAGCGGCAACTGGCAAGCAGTCTTTCGAAAAAGTAGCCTTCGGCCGCTACTGGGGCGCTCTGGAGCGGGTCGACTGCCTGCACTTTGAGGCCTGCTACTACCAGCCTCTCAAGTGGTGCATCGAGCACGGCTATAGCCGCTTCGAAGGCGGCGCGCAGGGTGAGCACAAAATGGCTCGAGCCCTGCTGCCCGTCAAAACCACCTCGGCTCACTGGCTGGCCCACCCCTCTTTTTCCGACGCGGTGGAGCGCTTTCTGGAGCGCGAAGGCCAGGGCATAGGAAATTACCTGGAACACCTGGAACACCGCACGCCGTACAAGCAAAGCTGATGAGGCACGCGGAGGCTGCTTCAACAGCAGCGCCTGCGGCGCCGGAGCAACGGGTAGAGCGTTGAGGTCAGTCACCGGTCGCGGTCTTCAAGCATGGTGGTTCCGGCCCGGTTGCGGTCCTCCTGCACCGCCAAAGGCTGCCAGCAAGGCGGGCGTCCATCCTTCTAAACCCTATGGCGGCCCCCCAGGCGCCGGGCTACGCTGGATTCCAGGAGACACAACAACATGAAATCCCTAAGCGGCCTGGACGCCACCTTCCTCTACCTGGAAGCGCCCGAGATGCCCATGCATGTGGGCTCGCTCAACCTCTATGAGCTGCCGCCGGGTTTCAAGGGCAGCTTTCACAAAGAGGTCAAAGCGCACATCGGCCGGCGCATGCACCTGGCGCCGATCTTCAGCCGCAAACTGGCCTTCATGCCGCTGAACATCGGCCACCCGCTCTGGGTCGAGGCTGACGAGGTGGATCTGGCCTACCACGTGCGCAAAGTCGAGGGCAAGTCGTTCACCGTCAAACAGACAGAAGCCATGGCAGCGCAACTGCACGGCCAGCTGATTGACCGCAGCCGGCCGCTGTGGGAGTTCTATGTCTTTGACAACGTCACCCACCCCAGCGGCAAAAAGTGCGCAGCCTTTTATTCCAAGGTGCACCACGCAGCGCTGGACGGCAAAGGCGGCATGGTACTGGCCAACGCCATGCTGGACGTCACCCCCGTGCCCCGCGAAGTGCCGCCGCCCGACCCTGCGCGCCAGGGCCGAAGGCGCGGTGACCTGAAAATCGGCGAAATGATCGGCGCGGTGTTTTCCAACTCCATCGCGCAGTACGTCAAGCTGGCCAGGGCCTTGCCATCGGCCGTGTCCACGCTGGGCGGCACAGTGGCCCGGCAGTCGCTCAAAGGCAAAGGCACAAAGATGCGGCCCAAGCTGCCGGTAACCCTGGCGCCCAAGACCCTCTTCAATGCAGCTATCACGCCGCAGCGAATCTTCACCACGGCCAGCATTCCGTTTGCCGAATGCCGTGTCATGGCCAAGGCGGTGGGTGGCAGTTTCAATGACATCGTGCTGTGGATCTGCTCGACCGCCTTGCGCAGCTACCTGGCCAGGCACGGCAGCATCCCGCGCAAGCCCCTGATCGCCGCCATGCCGGTGAGCCTGCGTGAAGAGAACAACAAGGAGCTGAACAACCAGGCGTCCATGAGCCTGGTCGACCTGGGCACCCAGTACGCGCACCCGGGCAAACGCATGCAGGCCATCATGGCCTCCACTGCCAAGGTCAAGGACGCGCTCGTGAGTTTGAAGAGCGTGTTGCCCACCGACTACCCCTCGCTGCTGGCGCCGTGGATCGTGGGCGGCGTGGCCAAGGCGGCCTTCAAGACCTACAGCGCGACTGGCCTGGCCGAGCGCCTGCCGATGATGGCCAACCTGGCAATCAGCAATGTGCCCGGACCGCAGGTGCCGTTGTACATGGCCGGTGCGCGGATGTTGACCTTCCATCCACTGTCTATCGTCACGCACGGCCTGGCGCTCAACATCACGATCCAGACCTACGCAGGCAGCGTGGACTTCGGCGTGATTGCCGACAAAAAAGCCGTGCCCCACGCGCAGGAGCTGGCGGACGCACTGGTTGCAGCTTTTGAAGAAGCCAGGCGCCTGTATGCGATGACCCAGCCATCAGCGACACCAGCCTCGGTAGTAACCCCAGCCAGGGCCGTCGCCAAAGCGACGCAAAGCAAGACGCCCGCCCCTAAAGTCGCAGTCAAGGCACCGGTCAAAACCACAAAAGCTGCTACCGTGAAGCGCACAAGAACCGCTGCAAAGAAAACACCAAATGCTCATGGCAACCAAGAGTCCGGCAAGCAACCACGATCTCAAACCGCCAAACCTCGCCCTGCTCGCGCTTGAGTGCCGCGCCCCCTGGGAATTTGGCTCCCTGCTTTTGTCCTGGCCGCTGCTGGCCAGGGCGCCAGCCGGCGATGGCCACAGCGTGATCATCTTCCCCGGTTTCAGCGCAAGCGACGTCACGACGGTGCCGCTGCGCAAGTACCTTGACCATCTGGGCTACCGCTCAGAGGGCTGGAGCCAGGGCTTCAACTTCGGGCCCCGCGCAGGGGTGCTGGAACTGGCCAGGGAGCAACTGCTCAAGGCCTTCAAGACCAGTGGCAAGAAGGTCAGCCTGATCGGCTGGAGCCTGGGCGGCGTCTATGCGCGCGAACTGGCCAAGGAATTGCCGCAGATGGTGCGCGGCGTGATCACACTGGGCTCGCCCTTTGCCGGACCGGCCAGATCCACCAACGCCTGGCGCCTCTACGAACTGGCCAGCGGCCGCAATATCGAGCGTGAAGCCGAAAAGTACAACCTGACCGAAGCGCCACTGGTGCCAACCACGAGCCTGTACTCACGCTCGGACGGCATCGTCGCCTGGCAGGGCAGCATCCAGGCGCCAAGCGCGGGCAATCCACACACGGAAAACGTGGAGGTCATCGCCAGCCATGTGGGCCTGGGACTGAACCCGAGCGCCTGGTGGGTCGTAGCGGACCGGCTGGTTCAACGTCAGGGGGGGTGGAAACCTTTCGAACGCAAGAAAGGCCTGCACGGATTGATCTTCCCCGACCCGCAGCGATGACCTCTTGCTCCCTCCTCCACTGAGGGAGGGAAAAGGAAGTCAGGCTTTGTGGGCGTTTTCGTAGTTGGCAATACCGTCCATGATTTCCTTCATGGCCGCCTCGGGGCCGGCCCAGCCCAGGATCTTGACCCATTTGCCCTCTTCCAGGTCCTTGTAGTGCTCAAAGAAATGGGCAATGGTCTTCAGGCGCAGCGGGTTCAGGTCTTCAGGCTTTTGCCACTGCGTGTAGATCGACAAGATCTTGTCCGTCGGCACCGCCAGCACCTTGCCATCCTGCCCGGCTTCGTCTTCCATCTGAAGGATGCCGATCGGGCGGCAGGTCACCACCACGCCGGGAATAAGCGGCACCGGCGTGATCACCAGCACGTCCACCGGATCGCCGTCACCGCTGATGGTGCGGGGCACATAGCCGTAGTTGGTCGGGTAGTGCATGGACGTGCTCATGAAGCGGTCCACGAAGATCGCGCCGGACTCCTTGTCCACTTCGTACTTCACGGGGTCGGCATTCATCGGGATCTCGATGATCACATTGAAGGAGTGGGGAACATTTTTGCCGGGGGAGACTTTGTCGAGTGCCATGGTTCTTACTTGGGTTACTGATGGATTCTGGGCTTGGTCAGGATTAACCCTGATTTTACTGACGTGGCTCTTGCTTTGCGGGCATTTGGCCGGGAATGGCCCCTTATTCGGCTACCATCCGCCCGTTGGCCAATCGTCTCTGCGGAGCAACGAGGAAGCAACGCAGCGGGGGTAACCAGTGTGCTGCGTGGCACCCCCTCCAAGCGAAACAACCGAGGAGAATTTTCATGACAGGCAACTCAGCGCTGATTCTTGCGCTCGTATGCGGGCTGGTGGCCGTGGGTTACGGCATCTGGGCTCGCGGGTGGATTCTTTCCCAGGACGCAGGCAATGCCCGCATGCAGGAAATTGCAGCGGCCATCCAGACCGGCGCAGCGGCTTACCTCGCACGCCAATACAAGACGATCACCATCGTCGGCGTCGTGCTCGCCATCCTCATCGGTATCTTTCTTGACGGCATGACAGCCGTCGGCTTTGTGATCGGCGCGGTGCTCTCGGGCGCTTGCGGCTTCATCGGCATGAACGTGTCCGTGCGCGCCAATGTGCGCACGGCGCAAGCTGCCACACACGGCATCGGCCCGGCACTGGACGTGGCCTTTCGTGGCGGCGCCATCACCGGCATGCTGGTGGTTGGCCTCGGCCTGTTGGGCGTTACCGGGTTCTACTGGTTCCTCACGGGCAACGGCAATTTCACGCCGGATCGCACCCTGGCCAGCCTGCTGAACCCGATGATTGGCTTTGCCTTTGGCTCCTCGCTGATCTCGATTTTTGCGCGCCTGGGCGGCGGCATCTTCACCAAGGGCGCTGACGTCGGCGCTGACCTGGTGGGCAAGGTGGAAGCCGGCATTCCTGAAGACGACCCGCGCAACCCCGCCGTGATTGCCGACAACGTCGGCGACAACGTGGGCGACTGCGCCGGCATGGCCGCCGACCTGTTCGAGACCTACGCCGTCACGCTGATCGCCACCATGGTGCTGGGCGCCCTGCTGCTGTCCGGTGCCGGCGCCACGGCCGCTGTGTACCCGCTGGCACTGGGCGGCGTGTCCATCATCGCCTCCATCATTGGCTGCTTCTTCGTCAAGGCCTCGCCCGGCATGAAGAACGTGATGCCGGCCTTGTACAAGGGCCTGGCGATTGCCGGTGTGCTCTCCCTCATCGCGTTTTACTTCGTGACACTGTGGCTCATGCCTGACAACGCCGTCACCGCCACCGGCACGCAAATGCGCCTGTTCGGCGCCTGCGCTGTGGGTCTGGTGCTGACCGGTGCGCTGGTCTGGGTGACCGAGTACTACACCGGCACACAGTACGCGCCGGTGCGCCACATTGCGCAAGCATCCACGACCGGCCACGGCACCAACATCATTGCGGGCCTGGGCGTGTCAATGCGCTCGACGGCCTGGCCGGTGATTTTTGTCTGCATCGCCATCCTCTGCTCCTTCAAGCTGGCTGGCCTCTACGGTATTGCCATTGCGGCAACGTCCATGCTCAGCATGGCGGGCATTGTGGTCGCGCTGGACGCCTACGGCCCCATCACCGACAACGCCGGTGGCATTGCCGAGATGGCCGACCTGCCCGCCAGCGTGCGCGACGTCACCGACCCGCTGGACGCGGTGGGCAACACCACCAAGGCCGTGACCAAGGGCTACGCCATCGGCTCGGCGGGCCTGGCCGCGCTGGTGCTGTTTGCCGACTACACCCACAAGCTGGAGAGTTATGGCCGCGCCATCAGCTTTGATTTGTCTGACCCGATGGTGATCGTGGGCCTGTTCATTGGCGGCCTGATCCCCTACCTGTTTGGCGCCATGGCAATGGAGGCCGTGGGCCGCGCTGCCGGCGCTGTGGTGGTGGAAGTGCGCCGCCAGTTCCGCGAAATCAAGGGCATCATGGACGGCACGGGCAAGCCCGAGTACGACACTGCCGTCGACATGCTGACCACGGCTGCCATCAAGGAAATGATGATTCCGTCGCTGCTGCCGGTGGTGGTGCCTATCGTGGTGGGCCTGGTGCTCGGCCCCAAGGCGCTGGGCGGTTTGCTGATGGGCACCATCGTCACCGGTCTGTTCGTCGCCATTTCCATGTGCACCGGTGGCGGGGCCTGGGACAACGCCAAGAAGTTCATTGAAGACGGCAACCACGGCGGCAAGGGCTCTGATGCCCACAAGGCTGCTGTGACCGGCGACACGGTGGGCGACCCTTACAAGGACACCGCCGGCCCGGCAATCAACCCGCTGATCAAAATCATCAACATCGTGGCGCTGCTGATCGTGCCGCTGATGATGAAGTTCCATGGCGGCGACATGGCTGACGCGCACGCTGCGCCTGTGACCGCGCCTGCCAGCATGAGCGCGCCAGCCGCCAAAAGCGCACCGGCCGCCGTGCCGATGAGCTCAGCGCCTGCGGCTTCCATCCCTGACCCCTTGAAGACCACGCCCACGGTCATGCCGCCCGCCGGTATGCCCGCAGCGTCGGCGTCAGGCGCGATGTCTACCGGCGAGCCCAATGCTGCCGTGGCCATGCCCGCTTCTGCGGCCAAGAAGTAGGCCTGCAGCCCCCACAAAAAAACCCGCCTCCGGCGGGTTTTTTCATGCTGCTTTCAGGCCCCGCTTATCGCAGCACTGGTTTAAGCGCTGAGGCACGCGGCGGCCAACGCCTCCGGCGCGACGGGCGTAGCTTCGAATGACGCCCTTACTCCCACAGGCAGGACGCCGCAGGCGCTGCTATTGAAAAGACCAGCAGCCTGGACGCGTGAGACAGGGCCTTGGCGCCGCGGTCACAAAAGCATCTCAGGCACGAATGGCGCAATCACCCGGTTGTACAGCCGCTTAAAAAACCCCGATTCCGGCTCGGTCGTCAAAATCACTTCCTTCTCGCCGTCATTGGTCAGCCACTCGATCACCTCGCTGTCCTTTTGCAGGCGCAGCCGGTAGGAGTTTTGCAGCTTGCTGATATTGATGACCCGGAGCATCTCGCGGGCCAGCTGCGGGCTATCGACCACCACGCCCATCTCGGTGTTCTGCGTGGCCGAGCGCGGGTCCAGGTTCATGGAGCCGATGAATATCTTCTGGCGGTCAATGGCGGCGGTCTTGGCATGCAACCGGCCCAGCGACTTGCCAAAGCTGCCAAAGCGGCTGCTGGCCGTGGTGCGCTCCGGGCTGAGCTCATACAGATCCGCCCCGCTTTGCAGCAAGCGCGTGCGATAGCGTACGTAGCCCGTGTGCACCAGGGGCTCATCATTGGCTGCCAGTGAATTGGTCAACAAGGTGAGCTTGACGTTGCGGCGCGCCAGGTCGTTGAACGCGGCCATGCCACCTTCGCCGGGCACCAGGTAGGGCGAGGTGATGTCCACCTCCGACTTGGCCTCCATCAGCAGGCCCCAGACCTTCATGGTCACGCTGGTGGACAGCGCCTCCTCGGGGGTCATGGTGGCCGGCTTGGTCGGCGGGTCGGCAATCGCGCGGGCCTCACCCCAAAGCAGGCCCAGACGGCCCGCGTCAAGCTCCTCGGCAACGGGGCCATAACCCAGGATGTCGGCAGGCGGCAGCACGATTTTTGGCACTGGCGCGGCCATGCCGACCCAACGGTCAAACTCGGCCGCGCCAGGCGGCCGGCCGGACGGACCCTCTTTCGAACGCACGATGTCCTGAACTGGCCAGACCTGCTCGCTGTTCCAGTAGCTGAAAAAGATGGACTCCAGCTGGGGCACGACCTTTCCCACCACCAGGGCATCCATATCGATAAAGTTCTGCGTGGCGTTCAGGCTGAAGTACTCGTCCGCAATATTGCGCCCGCCCACCACCGCCATGACACCATCGGCCATGAACAGCTTGTTGTGCATGCGGTGATTGAGCCGCCCGATCTCCGACGGTGAAGCAAGAAACCGCGACAGAAAACCGTCCCGCCCGCAACAAAACGGGTTGTACAGCCGCACGTCCACGTTGGGCGTGTTCGACAGCGCCAGCAGCAGGTCCTGGCTGTGTGCGGTGTAGAGATCGTCCACCAGAATGCGCACCTTGACACCCCGGCCCGCCGCCTCCCGCAGCGAACGCAACAGCAGCCGGCCAGTGGCGTCGTTTTCAAGCTGGTAGTACTGGACTGCGAGGGAATGTTCGGCGCGCTGCGCGAGCTGGATCCGCGCGTCCAGCGAATAAACACCCAGCGGCATGAGCCGGAAGCCCGAGTGCTCGCCCGGCGGCGTGGAGGCAGCCGCGGTGCGCGCGAGCTTGCCCGTGGCGTCTGCTGCGGCGGGGCGGTCCAGCGGGCGTTCACGCGGCATGGGCAGGGTGCCGCAGGCAGACAGCAGCAGCACCAGCGCGGCGACTGCGGCCGCGCGCACCAGATGGATGAATGGTTTCATGGGGGTCATGTTTTTTCCTGGCTGTGCCACAAGGGATACGTACCTTGTGGCGCTACGGTTTCAACAACACCCGTTAATTTCCCTGTTGCCCGCTCAGGGCCATGGCTCAGACCTTTGCCGTCTCGATAGCAGTGATAAAGTCGTGCCAGCAACCGGGGGGCTTACAAAATGGCACCATTGTCCACACTTCGAAACTTTTCAATTCTCGCAGCCGCCTGTGCACTGATGGCGCCAGCGTACGCCGCCCTCGACATTGGCGAGGCAGCGCCCAGGTTCACCGCCAACGCAGCCGTAGCGGGCAAGACGTTTCGCTATTCACTGGCCGACGCGCTGGCCAAGGGGCCTGTGGTGGTCTATTTCTTCCCCGCCGCAGACTCAGCTGATTGCTCGATCGAGGCGCACGCCTTTGCTGAAGCCATTGACCAGTTCACCGCATTGGGGGCCACCGTGATTGGTGTGTCGGCAGACGACATCGGCACTTTGACGAAGTTCTCGGTCAGGGCCTGCAATGGGAAGTTTCCGGTGGCCTCTGATGAGTCAAAATCCGTCATCCGCAGCTTTGACGCGCTGATGCAAACCCGGCCGGACTTTGCGAACCGGCTCTCGTATGTGATCGCAAGCGATGGCCGCATCGCCTATTTCTACCAGAACCTCAACCCCGACCGCCATGTGGAACGCATGCTGGGCGCAGTCCGCGCCTTGCAAAAGCCCTGAAGGCTGGCGACACCGGCCAACATCTGACTGACCACGCATGACCGACCTTGTAATACGCCGCCTGCTGATCGACCTCGAAGCGCCAATCGAGCGCCACTGGTGCGGGGGCGACGCCTTTCGCACGGCCCTGTTCAACGCCCTCTCGATGAGCTTTCCGGTGGGTGAACAGTTCTTCATCGACTCCGTACGCAACGGCTACAAAGCGCTGCCCGAAGAGCGGCAGGCCCGCTTCAAGGAAGAAGTCCAGGGTTTCATTGGCCAGGAGGCCACCCACCGGCGCGTCCATGCCATGTTCAACGGCCACCTGGAGCGCCAGGGACTGGTCAACGACTGGGCGCCGCGTGCGCAACAGCGCATGAAGCTGATGGACGGGCTGGACCCGCGCCACCACCTGGGCATCACCGCTGCCAACGAGCATTTCACCGCCATCATGGCCGAGTGGATGCTGCGCAACGGAGACCTGCTGGGCAGCAGCGACACCCGGCTGCAGACCATGTGGTTGTGGCACAGCGCCGAAGAGGCGGAACACAAGTCCACCGCGTTTGACCTCTACCAGGCCCTGGGCGGCAGCCATGAGTGGCGCATCACCTGGTTCCGCCGCATCACCACCATCTTTCTGGTAGACACCTTGCGCCAGACTGTCAACAACCTGCGGCGTGACAGGACGTTGTGGAAGTTGAGCACCTGGCGGAGCGCGGCCAGCTACCTGTTTGGAAAACGCGGCCTGGTGCGCCAGACATACCGCCCCTGGCGCGAATACCTGCGCCGGGACTTCCACCCGGCGCAGCAGGAAAGCGGGTTGTCGAGCCGCTGGTTGGCGGACAACAGCGGCCAGTATTCAGTGGTGGGCGCTGCGGCCTGACGCGCACGTTCGCGCCACCACGGATCCCAAATCGGGTCGGGGATGACAGGCTGCCTCAACCCTGCAGCGTCTCCGGCAACCTCACCGGACCGACCCGCGCCTCAATGGCTGCTTGCACTTCCAGCCGCAGTTTGAGCGCAAACCCCGCTTCCGCAATCACAAACAGCGGCCCTATCAACAAGCCCACCATGTCGTCCACAAACGCGGGCTTCTTGCCCTCGTAATAGTGGCCGATGAACTGGATCACCCAGCCCACCACGAACAGGCCCACACCGGCTGTGAGCCACACGGCTGTGCCCTGCATTGCAAACCACTGGCCCACAGCGAGGTTCAGCGCCATCTGCAAGGCCATGGCGATGCCCAATCGAAAGTCGAGGCGGAAATAAAACACCGCAGCAGCCAGGGAGGCCAGCAGCGCCAGGCTGAGCGGCAGGTTGCCCACCATCAAGCTGGGCCGCGACAGCATTGTGGTGACGGCCAGCATGATCATCGGCACGCCGACAAAGTGGCTGGCGATATTGCGCGGGTCGCGGTGGCAGGCGCCGTATTGCGCAAGCTGATCGATCAGGGTTTTCATGGTGTCTCCTTCATAACCACTGTCCATAATAATCTTTCACATGCAACTCAACTACATTGCCAACGCATCGCTGCCCTCGTCTTCGGGCCGCACCATCCCCGTGATCGATCCGTCGGACGGCCAGGTCTTTGACGAGCTGCAACGCAGCAACGCGCAGGACATCGACAACGCCGTACGTGCCGCGCGCCAGTGCTATGACGCGGTGTGGAGCAAGCTCAGCGCGGCCGAGCGGGGGCGCCTGTTGATGCGCCTGTCTGCCAAAATCGCCGAGCATGCCGAAGAGCTGGCCATGATCGAACAGCGCGACTGCGGCAAGCCCACCAAACAGGCGCGGGCAGACTCCGCCGCGCTGGTGCGCTACTTCGAGTTTTATGCGGGCGCCTGCGACAAGTTCCATGGCGAGACCCTTCCCTACCAGGACGGCTACAGCGTCTTCACCTGGCGCGAGGCGCATGGCGTTACCGGGCACATCATTCCCTGGAACTACCCGATGCAGATCTTTGGCCGCAGCGTGGGCGGTGCGCTGGCGGCGGGCAATGTGTGCGTGGTCAAGCCGGCCGAAGACGCCTGCCTGTCGCTGCTCCGCGTGGCGCAACTGGCCGCTGAAGTGGGCTTTCCGGCGGGCGCGATCAACATCGTCACCGGCTATGGCCACGAGGTCGGGGACGCCCTGGCGCGGCATGAGGGCATTGACCACATCAGCTTTACCGGCAGTCCCAAGGTCGGCACGCTGATCCAGCAAGTGGCGGCCGAGCGGCATTGTCCGGTCACGCTGGAGCTGGGCGGCAAGAGCCCGCAGATCGTGTTTGGCGATGCCGACCTGGACGCGGTGATCCCCGTTGTCATCAACGCCATCGTGCAGAACGCCGGCCAGACCTGCTCGGCCGGCTCGCGCCTGCTGGTGGACCACACGATTTATGAGCCGCTGCTGGAGCGCCTGGGCAAGGCTTTTGAAAACCTGCGTGTCGGCCCCGCCGTGATGGACCTGGACGTGGGCCCGCTGATCCGCGCCAGCCAGCAGCAGCGGGTGTGGGATTTTTTGAGCGATGCGCAGGTTGCCAACATCCCCATGGTGGCGCAGGGCCAGGTGGTGGACGAGGCGCCAGACACCGGCTTCTACCAGGCCCCCACGCTGCTGCGCGATGTGCCGGTGATGCACCGGCTGGCGCAGGAAGAGGTCTTTGGCCCGGTGCTGGCCGCCATGAGCTTTCGCGATGAAGACCAGGCGGTGGAGTTGGCCAACGCCACCCAGTTCGGCCTGGTAGCGGGCATCTGGACACGCGACGGTGCGCGCCAGTTCCGCATGGCCAAGCGGGTGAAGAGCGGGCAGGTGTTCATCAACAACTACGGCGCAGGCGGCGGTGTGGAGCTGCCGTTTGGCGGCGTCAAATCGTCTGGCTATGGGCGCGAAAAAGGCTTTGAGGCTTTGTACGGGTTCACCACGCTCAAGACGGTGGCAGTGCGCCACGGCTGACACCAAACAACAACCCCAACAAATTCAAGGAGACACATCATGCGGGTGAAAGGCAAATCCATCATCGTCACAGGTTCCGGCGGCGGCATTGGCGAGGGCATTGCCCGGCGCCTGGCTGAAGAAGGCGCCCAGGTCATCGTCAACGACATCAACGCGGCCATGGGCGAGAAAGTCGTGGCCGATATCGTGAAGGCCGGCGGCACCGCCTCTTTCTTTGCGGCTGACGTGACGAAATCTGCCGACGTGAAAGCGCTGGTAGATGCCGCAGTACAGCGCTACGGCAAGCTGGACGTCATGGTCAACAACGCCGGCTGGACGCACCGCAACCGGCCCGCGCTGGAAGTGACCGAAGAGGACTTTGACAAGTGTTACGCGGTGAACATGAAGAGCATCTACCTGTCCACGATCCACGCGGTGCCGGTGTTCCGCGCCAACAAGGGCGGCTCGTTCATCAACATCGCGTCAACCGCCGGTGTGCGGCCCCGGCCGGGTCTCACCTGGTACAACGGCTCCAAGGGCGCGGTCATCATCACCAGCAAGTCGCTGGCCGCTGAACTGGGCCCCGACAACATCCGCGTGAACTGCCTGAACCCGGTGTTCAACCCCGACACCGGCCTGTCGGCCGAATTCGCCGGCGGCCCGGTTGATGAAGAACGCAAGGCAAAGTTCCGCGCCTCGATTCCGCTTGGCCGTTTTTCAACCGCACTCGACGTGGCCAACGCCGCGCTGTACCTGGCCAGCGATGAAGCGGCCTTCATCAGCGGCGTGTGCATCGAGGTGGACGGGGCGCGCTGCGTTTGATCGTAGCCCCGGTGCATCGTCCGTGAGCCGGTTTACCCGGCGGCACTGCGCCCGTCATGGGCGTTACAAGGGCATCACTTAACTGGGACAATCATGTCATGTCCGAACGCGTCATCCCTCTCATAGACTACCGAATCGCCTCGCTGGCAGCCAGGCTGCCGGCGCAGCCGGTTGGGGCGACAGGGCTGTTGGTCGACACACTGGGCCGACCGTTGAATGACCTGCGCAACAGCGTTACTGACCGCTGCAACTTTCGCTGTAGCTACTGCATGCCAAAAGAGGTGTTCGACAAGGACTACCCCTACCTGCCGCATTCGTCCCTGCTGAGTTTTGAGGAAATCACCCGCCTGGCGTCGCAGTTCGTGGCCCATGGCGTGCGCAAGATCCGCCTGACCGGCGGTGAGCCGCTGCTGCGCAAAAACCTGGAAGTGCTGGTGGCGCAACTGGCCGCGCTGCGCACCTTAGACGGCGCGCCGCTGGACCTTACCCTCACCACCAACGGCTCGCTACTGCAGCGCAAGGCCAGGGCCCTGAAAGACGCCGGCCTGCAACGCGTCACAGTCAGCCTGGACGGGCTGGACGACGCCGTGTTCCGCAGCATGAACGATGTGGACTTTCCGGTGGCTGAAGTGCTCAAGGGCATTGACGCTGCGCAGGCTGCGGGGCTGCAGTCCATCAAGGTGAACATGGTGGTCAAACGCGGCACCAATGATCATGAAATTTTGCCGATGGCCCGCCATTTCAAGGGCACCGGCGTGACGCTGCGCTTCATCGAGTACATGGACGTTGGCGCCACCAATGGCTGGCGCATGAATGAGGTCATGCCGTCTGCCGAGGTGGTGCAGCGCATCAGCGCTGAACTGCCGCTGGTCCAGCTGGAGCCGTCTGCGCCCGGCGAAACGGCCCAGCGCTGGGGTTACGCCAACGGCGGCGGCGAAATCGGCGTCATCAGCAGCGTGACGCAGGCTTTCTGCGGCGACTGCAACCGCGCCCGCCTGTCCACTGAAGGCAAGCTCTACCTGTGCCTGTTCGCCTCCCAGGGCCACGACCTGCGCGCCTTGCTGCGAGGCGGCGCGTCTGATGCAGACCTGGCCTCCGCCATCGGCCACATCTGGCAGGGCCGCAGCGACCGCTACTCGGAGTTGCGCGCCAGCCTGCCTGCGGAAGCAGGTGGCGGCGCGCGGCGGGTTGAGATGAGCTACATCGGCGGCTAAAGCACATGGCATACAAGACAAGATGAACGACACGATTGACCCGCAAGAGATCACCGGCCTTGTCCTGGCGGGCGGCCGCGGCTCGCGCATGGGCGGCGTGGACAAGGGCCTGCAGAACTTCAACGGCCTGCCGCTGGCCCTGCACACTCTCATGCGCTTGCAGATGCAGGTGGGCCACACGATGGTGAATGCCAACCGCAACCTCTCGGCCTACGAGGCGTTTGGCGCCCCCGTCTGGCCCGATGTGCTGGCCGACTATGCCGGGCCGCTGGCCGGCTTTCTGACAGGGCTGGAGCGTTGCGAGACGGCCTTCCTTGCCACCGTGCCCTGCGACACGCCCCTGTTCCCGCTGGACATGGTCGACCGGTTGAGCGAGGCTTTGCTGCGCGAGCATGCCGACATCGCCATGGTGTCCGCGCGCGAGGAAGATGGCAGCCTGCGTGCCCAACCCGTGTTCTGCCTGCTGCGCGTGGAACTGCTGGAAAGCCTGGTTCAGTTCACCCACGGCGGCGGCCGGAAGATTGATGCGTGGACCGGCCGCCACAAGACGGTGCTGGTGCCCTTTGAGCCGCCCGCCACCGACGCGCGCGCCTTCTTCAATGCCAACACGCTGGCGGAGCTGCACTCGCTGGAGCAGCCGTGAAAAGCATTGCCGAGGTTGCGGCGAGCCTTGAGGGCTATGACCCGCAGGCCCTGAGCGCGCAGGGAGTGGGGCAATTCCTTTCCCGGCTGATAGAGCCCGTCACCGAATCTGAAGACGTCGCCATCCACGATGCATTGGATCGGGTGCTGGCGGCCGATGTGATCTCCCCCGTCAATGTGCCGCCGCACGACAACTCTGCCATGGACGGCTATGCGTTTGACGGCGCGCAGCTTGCTGGCGGCGCGGCCCTGTCGCTCAAGGTGGTGGGCACGGCGCTGGCTGGCAGAGCCTGGCAGGGCACGGTGCAAACGGGTGAGTGCGTGAAGATCATGACGGGCGCGATCATGCCCGCCGGGCTCGATACGGTGGTGCCGCAGGAGTTCACCAAAGGTGTCCCGGATCAAAGTGGCGAGCGCATCACCCTCCCCGCCGGCCTTCTGCAGCCCGGCGACAACCGCCGCTTCAAAGGCGAGGACGTAATGCAAGGCCGGCCCGCGCTGCGCCGTGGTGAGCGTCTGGGCCCCGCCGCGCTGGGGCTGGCGGCCAGCCTGGGCATTGCCAAAGTCCGGGTGGTGCGCCGCGTGCGGGTGGCCTGCTTTTCAACAGGCGATGAGATTCTGAGTCTGGGCGATGCGCCGCGCGAAGGCGCCGTCTACGACAGCAACCGCTACACCCTGCTCGGCCTGCTGACACGCCTGGGCTGCCAGGTCATCGACATGGGCGTGGTGCGTGACGAGCCGGCGCTGCTTGAAGCGGCCTTCACGCAGGCAGCGGAACAAGCCGACGTCATCATCTCCAGCGGCGGCGTCAGTGTCGGCGAGGCGGACTTCACCAAAGCGATGATGAAGAAGCTTGGCGACGTAGCGTTCTGGAAAGTCGCGATGCGGCCCGGGCGGCCGATGGCTGTGGGGCGCATTGGCACTCCAGGCGGCCGCGACGCGATCCTGTTCGGCCTGCCGGGCAACCCCGTGGCTGTGATGGTGACCTTTCTGGCGTTCGTTCGCCCTGCCCTGCTCCAGCTCATGGGCAGCACGGCCGCGCCGCTGCCATTGCTCAAGGCCACCAGCAAGGAAGCCATCCGAAAAAAGCCGGGCCGCACCGAATACCAGCGCGGCACGGTCAGCAGCGCAGCTGACGGCTCACTGCAGGTCGCCATCACCGGCAACCAGGGCTCGGGCGTGCTCAGCTCCATGGTACAGGCCAATGGCCTCATCGTTCTGCACCACGGTCAGGGCAATGTGGCGGCCGGTGAGGCGGTGGATGTGATGATGTTTGACGGGGTGATCTGACGCCA
>JACMQX010000262.1 GCA_014376765.1 Ramlibacter sp.
AAGGCCACCAAACAGGCCCGGCAGGAACGCGTCAAGCAAGGCGGCTTTGCGCATGACGCAGCGCCCGACGTTCGCCGCACGCCCAATGAATCGCTGGAAAAATTGATGGCTGCGCAGCGCCTGGCAGCCGACTTGCTGGCCAGGGTCGCCACGCTTGAAAAGCTCGGCCTGGGCTACCTCTCGCTGGACCGCAGTACGCCCACCTTGTCGCCCGGCGAGTTGCAGCGCCTGCGGCTGGCAACGCAGTTGGGCTCGCATTTGTTCGGCGTGATTTACGTGCTGGACGAGCCGTCCGCCGGCTTGCACCCTGCCGACGGTGAAGCCTTGCTGACGACATTGCAGCAACTCAAATCTGCCGGAAATTCGCTGTTTGTCGTCGAGCATGATCTAAGCGTCATGCGCCAGGCCGACTGGCTGGTGGATGTGGGGCCTGCTGCGGGTGAACAGGGCGGTGAGGTCCTGTACAGCGGGCCGCCGGCTGGCCTGGCCCAGGTCGAAGCCTCACAGACGCGCCTGCATTTGTTCGGCGCGCCGCAAGCCAGGACCCGCCCGCTTCGCACCCCCACGCAGTGGCTGCGGCTTGAAGGCGTGACGCGCAACAACCTGAATCGGCTGGATGCCTCCTTTCCCCTGGGCTGCTTCACCGTTGTGACCGGCGTGTCGGGCTCAGGCAAATCCAGCCTGGTGAGCCAGGCCCTGCTGGACCTTGTGTCAGCGCACCTGGGCAGCGAGCTGCCCGCTGAGGAAGACGAGGCCGCCACCGGCATGCCTGGCCAGGATGAGCGCGTGGCGACTGTCGGCCGGATCAGCGCCGGAGCCGGGCAGATCGGCCGGCTGGTGAAGGTCGACCAAAAACCCATAGGCCGCACGCCCCGCTCCAACCTGGCTACTTACACCGGGCTGTTTGATGCGGTGCGCAAGCTCTTTGCCGCCACGCCCGAGGCGCGCAGTCGTCACTTTGATGCAGGGCGCTTTTCCTTCAACGTGGCCAAGGGCCGTTGCCCGACCTGTGAGGGGGTAGGCTTTGTGTCCATCGAGATGCTGTTCATGCCCAGCGTCTATGCGCCCTGCCCCGAATGCCATGGCGCCCGCTACAACGCGCAAACGCTGGAGGTGCAGTGGAAAGGCCGCAACATTGCCCAGGTGCTGGGCATGACGGTGACCCAGGCGCATGCTTTCTTTGCAGACGAGGCCGCCATTGCCCGGCCCCTGACAGTGTTGCGGGACATTGGCCTGGGCTACCTGCGGCTGGGCCAGCCCGCCACCGAGCTGTCGGGCGGCGAGGCCCAGCGCATCAAGCTGGCCACCGAACTGCAGCGCCTGCAGCGCGGGGCCACCCTGTATGTGCTGGACGAACCCACCACTGGCCTGCACCCTTGCGACGTGGACCGTCTGCTTGCGCAACTGCAAGGCCTGGTTGATGCCGGCAACACCGTGATTGCGGTGGAGCATGAGATGCGGGTCGCAGCCCAGGCCGACTGGGTGATCGACATGGGCCCGGGCGCGGGCGCGCTTGGCGGCGTAATTGTGGCCGAGGGGCGGCCGCTCGAGGTGGCGCAGGTCAGTGGCAGCCGCACTGCCAGCTATCTGGCTGAATGGCTGCCAAAATAGGGCATCAATCTTCAGCAGGTTCCAAGATGCTTATCAATTGCGTGGCCTACCAGAACGGCACCAAACTGGCCGACATCCCCGTCTCGGCGATCAGCGAATATATCGCGCTGCCCGGCACCTTTGTGTGGGTGGCCCTGCAAGACGCTACCCCCGAAGAGCTGGCCGAAATGAAGCATGAATTCGGCCTGCATGAGCTGGCGGTGGAAGACGCCCAGCATGGGCACCAGCGCCCCAAGATCGAGGAGTACGGCGCATCCCTTTTTGCGGTGCTGCACCTGGTGGAGATGGTGCCCGGGGAACCCATGGTCCTGAACGTTGGCGAAGTGGACGTATTTGCCGCGACGAACTACGTGCTGTCGGTCCGCAACCGCAGCCAGAAGGGATTTCTGGGCGTACGGGAGCGCTGCGAGCGCGAGCCCGAGCTGCTGCGCAACGGCTCCGGGTTTGTGTTGTACGCCCTGATGGATGCGATCGTCGACCGCTACTTCCCGATCCTGGATGAGTTCGAGACCGAGCTGGAGCTGATCGAGAAAGACATTTTCACCAGGACCGCTGCGCGCGCCAACATCGAGCGGCTGTACGACCTCAAGGGCCGGGTGATGGTGCTCAAGCATGCCGTGGCGCCGCTGCTCGAGGGAGTGAGCCGGCTGCACGGCGGGCGCGTGCCCATCATCTGCATAGGCGTGCAGGATTACTTCCGCGACGTGATGGACCACCTGGCGCGCATCAACTCGCTGATTGACAACATCCGCGACACCATCGGCACGGCCATCCAGGTGAATCTGGCGATGACGACGATTGAAGAGAGTGAAGTCACCAAGCGGCTGGCGGCCTGGGCGGCGATATTCGGTGTGTCGACCTCGCTGGCCGGCATCTGGGGCATGAACTTTGAGTACATGCCTGAGCTGAAGTGGAAGTACGGCTACTTCGTTGCGCTCGGGTCGATTGTGCTGGCCTGCTCTTTCCTGGCGTGGCGGTTTCGTAAGGCGCGGTGGCTGTAAGCAACCGAGGCCCGGTCTGGAATGCGCGAAGCACTTCGGAGGGCGTCCCTGGACCGGCCTTATTTATGCCATCTGGTGCTGCGGCAGGTCGACGGTGAATACACAACCCGAGCCGGGCAGGTTGCGCACCGTCAGATGGCCGCTGTTGGCCTCCACGATCCGCCGTGAAATCGACAGGCCCAGTCCAGCGCCGGACATGTCCTTGTTGATTTGCGTGTAAGGAATGAACATCACCTCGGTCGGGCCGTGGGCCAGCCCCCCGCAGTGATCTTGTACGGCGATGTGAACGCGATCCCCACTGGCTTGCGCGTTGAGCATCACGGCCGTGCCCGGCGCCGTGAATTTAAAGGCGTTTTGCAGCAGGTTGCTTACGGCTGACATCAGCAGTTCACGGTCGCCCAGAAGAGCCAGGCGCGGTTCCACTGCGGCGCAACTGAGCTTGCAGCCCTTGGCTTGTGCCGCCAGGGAGGACGCAACCAGCAGTTCCGAAATGAAGTCGCTGAGCGAGAAAAGCTGGTGGCGCGGGTCCATACCTGCGGCCACGCGAACATCTTCCAGCGAACGGTCGATGAGGCTGCGCAGCCCAACCAGGCTCCTGTCCAGCACAGCGCCCGTGGCACCTGCAAAGCCCACGCTGCCGCCTCGCATGGCTGCCAGCGCCAGCATGGCGGTACTCAGGTGGTTGCGCAGTTCATGGGCCAGCGTGCCGAGCTTTTCGTTGAGATGTCCGTCGCTTGTGTCCTTGATCTGACGCTCGCGGCGGTCTGAAAAGTCCGTGACAGCATCCGCAATCGCGTCGTCCAGGCAGGCGTTGAGGGTGCGGAACTCGTCAACGGAAATCGGTTGGCCTGTTTCTGACGCCAGCCCCGTAACGGCCTGGCACAGGTCGCCATAGTTATGCACCACCTGGTCCACTGTGTAGCCGTGCCCCAGCAGTTCCTCCCCGTGGCGCCTGGCCGTATTGCCAATTTCAGACCGCTGCGACGGAGTGACTGCCGCTTCCGACTCCCGCAGATCTTCACCGGGCTGCGTGCCCCCTGGCTTGCGCAAGGTGGTGATCAGCTGGTCGATGAAAACAGGAATGCCGAACTGAAGTTCATCCGGTCGGGATGCCGCCACTTTGCGCAATGCGGCCTTGACCTCGCATCTCTGGATGAGATCGGCGCGGTGAGTCGTCAGGAAAACATGGAGCATGAGCCGACCTTAGGCTTTTGCCACTTTCCAAGCTGTTCGCTACCGAACTTACATACGCCTGGTTACGTCAGACTTAGCCCAACCAGCGCCGCGCGTTGCGCCAGACCATCATCCATGGGCTGTGCACGCTCTTGTCGCCAGATGTCCAGCTCATCTGGATGTTGCGGAATACGCGCTCGGGGTGCGGCATCAGCGCTGTGAAGCGGCCGTCCGCTGTGGTGACTGCTGTGAGTCCGCCGGCACTGCCGTTGGGGTTGTAGGGGTATGTCTCGGTCGCCTTGCCGTGGTTATCGACAAAGCGCATTGCCGCAATCACCCGGCCTGCATCACCGCGCTGCGCGAAGTTGGCGTAGCCTTCGCCATGCGCCACTGCAATCGGCATGCGGCTGCCAGCCATGCCGCTGAAAAAGATGCTGGGCGACTCCAGCACTTCCACCTGCGACAGGCGCGCCTCGAAGCGTTCGCTGCGGTTGGTGGTGAAGCGCGGCCAGTCCTGCGCGCCGGGAATGATGTCGGCCAACTCGGCAAACATCTGGCAGCCGTTGCACACGCCCAGGCCAAAGGTGTCTTTGCGGCCAAAGAAGGCCTTGAATTGCTGCGCCAGCACCGGGTTGAAGGTGATGCTTCGCGCCCAGCCGATGCCCGCGCCCAGCGTGTCGCCATAGCTGAAGCCGCCACAGGCCACCACGCCGGCAAAGTCCTTGAGGTCGGCGCGGCCGGTTTGCAGGTCAGTCATGTGGACGTCATAGGCATCAAAGCCGGCTTCGGTGAACGTATAGGCCATCTCCACATGGGAGTTGACGCCCTGCTCGCGCAGGACGGCGACTTTGGGGCGGCTGAGGTTCAAGGCCGGTGCGACAGGGTTGGCGCGCGTGCCCCCACCTTCGCCCTCCGCCAGAGCAGGAGGGAACACCTCTGCCGGGTCAAAGCTCAAGGCCAGGTGCAGGCCCGGGTCGCCAGGGTCGCCGGCGGCTGCGTGTTCGGCATCGGCACCGGCCGGGTTGTCGCGCTGCTGGCAGATCTTCCAGCTCACGTTGTCCCAGACCTGGTGCAGGTCTGGGAGCGTCGCGCTGAACACGGCTTTGGCGTCGCGCCAGACCTGGACCTGGCCCTTGCCGGCGTTGATCGCTGACGAGGCGGGCCGGGTCTTGCCGACCATGTGGCTGTGTTTGGCCAGGCCATGCTCGCGCAGCACGGCGGCCACCGCGTCGCGCTCGGCGGTGCGCACCTGCAGCAACACGCCCAGCTCTTCATTGAACATCGCCTTGAGCGTGTTCTCTTCACGGCGCGCGCTCACCTGGCCGGCCCAGTTCTTGGCGTCGCCCGTGTCCATGCGGCTGTCACTGATGCCGTCGCCCTCCAGCACCAGCATGTCGACATTCAGCGCCACGCCCACACGGCCGGCAAAGGCCATTTCGCAGGCAGCAGCAAAGAGGCCGCCGTCGCTGCGGTCGTGGTAGGCCAGCAGCAGCCCCCTCTCGCGCAAGGCGTTGACGGCTTTGACCAGGTTGACCAGGTCTTGCGGGTTATCCAGGTCGGGCACTTCATTGCCTACCTGGTCCAGCACCTGCGCCAGAATGCTGCCGCCCATGCGGTTGCGGCCGTGGCCCAGGTCGACCAGCACCAGCGTCGTCTCGTCGTTTGCTTCAAGCTGGGGTGTGAGCGTGCCGCGCACATCGGCCAGGCTGACGAAGGCGGTGACGATGAGGCTGACGGGGGAAGTGACTTTCTTTTTTTCGCCACCGGCTGCGCTGTCGGCAGCGGTGTCGGTCCACTGCGTGCGCATAGACAAGCTGTCTTTGCCCACCGGGATGGAAATACCCAATGCAGGGCACAGCTCCATGCCGACGGCGCGCACTGTCTCGTACAGGGCCGCGTCTTCACCTGGCTCGCCGCAGGCAGCCATCCAGTTGGCCGACAGCTTGACGCGCGCCAGGTCAATCGGCGCGGCCAGCAAATTGGTGATCGCCTCAGCCACCGCCATGCGGCCCGAGGCCGGCGCGTTGATGGAGGCCAGCGGGGTGCGCTCGCCCATGCTCATTGCCTCGCCGGCAAAGCCCTTGTAGTCGGCCAGCGTCACGGCGCAGTCGGCCACAGGCACCTGCCAGGGGCCGACCATCTGGTCGCGGTGGCTCATGCCCCCCACGGTGCGGTCGCCGATGGTGATGAGGAAGCGTTTGGACGCCACTGTCGGATGCGCCAGCACCTTGATCGCGGTTTGCTGCAGGTCGACGCCGGTGAGGTACAGGGGCTGGGTGTTGCGCTGCACGGATGTGACGTCGCGGTGCATTTTGGGCGGCTTGCCCAGCAGCACATCCATCGGCATATTCACCGGCATATTCACCGGCATATCCGTCGGCATTCCCACAGGCTGGCTGGCCGTTGCGCCTTTGGCGGCAACGATCAACTGGCGCGCCTCGGTGGCCACACCGACCACCGAGAACGGGCAGCGTTCACGCTCGCAAAACGCCTGGAACTGCGCGAGCGACCCGGGCGCGATCGCCATCACGTAACGCTCCTGGCTTTCGTTGCACCAAATCTCGCGCGGCGCCAGGCCCGATTCTTCCAGCGGCACCTGGTTCAGTTCAAAGCGCGCGCCGCGCCCTGCGTCGTTCGTCAGTTCGGGAAAGGCGTTGGACAGGCCACCCGCGCCCACGTCGTGAATCGCCAGGATCGGGTTGCCGCTGCCGGCGGTACCGTCGCCCGCGCCCAGCGCCCAGCAATGGTTGATGACCTCTTGCGCCCGCCGCTGGATCTCGGGGTTGCCGCGCTGCACCGAGTCAAAGTCCAGCTCGGCCGCATTGGCGCCGGTGGCCATCGAGCTGGCGGCGCTGCCACCCATGCCGATGCGCATGCCCGGGCCGCCCAACTGGATCAGCAGCGAGCCGGCGGGGAATTCGATCTTCCTGGTCAGCCCCGCGTCGATGGTGCCCAAACCGCCCGCGATCATGATGGGCTTGTGGTAACCCCGGCGGATGCCGTCCACCGTCTGCTCGTATTCGCGGAAGTAGCCCAGCAGGTTGGGCCGGCCAAACTCGTTGTTGAAGGCCGCGCCGCCCAGCGGGCCTTCGGTCATGATCTGCAGCGGGGTGGCGATGTGCCCGGGCTTGCCGAAATTGCCGCCGGCCTTTGCGTCGGGCCACAGGGTAGAGACGGTAAAACCGGTCAGACCCGCCTTGGGGCGTGAGCCGCGCCCGGTGGCGCCCTCGTCGCGAATCTCGCCGCCTGCGCCGGTTGAAGCGCCGGGAAACGGCGAGATCGCCGTCGGGTGGTTATGGGTCTCGACCTTCATCAGCACATGGCTGAGGGCCGTCTGCTTGCCGTAGGCTGGCAGACCCGCCGCGCCACTCCTGGCCATGAAGCGCTCGACCGTGCCACCTTCCATCACCGAGGCATTGTCTGAATAGGCGATGACGGTGTGCTGCGGGGCCAGAGCATGCGTGTTGCGGATCATGCCGAACATGCTGCGCTCCTGCGGCACGCCATCAATCGTGAAACTCGCGTTGAAGATCTTGTGGCGGCAGTGCTCGCTGTTGGCTTGCGCAAACATCATCAGCTCGACATCGGTCGGGTTGCGCTTGAGGCCGGTGAAGGCGGTGACGAGGTAGTCAATCTCGTCATTTGCCAGCGCCAGGCCGTACCGGCTGTTGGCGTCTTCCAGTGCCGTGCGGCCACCGCCCAGCACATCCACATGCTCCATGGGCGCTGCATGCAGCTCGGTGAAAAGGCCTGCGGCTTGGGCGCGGTCCAGCATGACGGACTCTGTCATCCGGTCATGCAACAGGCCGGCAACCTGCGCCAGCTGCGCTTCGCTGAGTGCGGCCTTGCCGAAAAAGCCGGACTTGAGTGTCAGCCGGTACTCGGTTACGCGCTCCACCCGGTGCACGGCCAGGCCGCAGTTGTGGGCAATGTCGGTGGCCTTGGAGGCCCAGGGTGAGACGGTGCCAAAGCGGGGGGAGACGACGATGAGCGGGCCTTCAGTGGTCCCAAGGTACGGATTGCCGTAGGTCAGCAGCGCCTGCAGCCTGGACGTGTCGTCGGCGGAAGGTGGAGCGTCGCAGGCCACCAGGTGAACGAACCGGGCCGCGATGCCGCTGATATTTTCTGAAATTGCCTTGAGCCGGGGCAGGAGTTGCTGAACGCGGAACTCACTCAAGGCGTTGCCGCCTTCAAACTGGGAGATGTGCATGGTCACGGGGGCGGCCTGGTTGGGTAGCCTCAATTTTACCTGTGGCGTCAGCGTTGAAATTGGCTGTCGGTGTCATGGCAGGCTCGTTAGGCATTGAGTCAGCAGCGCCTGCGGCGCTGAGCAATGGAGCCGCGCGGTCTATTGAAAAGACCGCGAGCCTGTGGTGCCTCCATGGGCGAATATTCAGCTCCCAGTAGATAATCCAGCGTATGAGCATCACGTACAAAGACGCAGACGGTATCCAGGGCATGCGGGTGGCCTGCAAGCTAGCCTCCGAGGTGCTGGACCACCTCACGACACACATTGTTCCGGGCATCACCACCAGGGAGATTGACCGGCTCGCTTCCGAATTCATGAAGGTTCAGGGCACCAAGTCGGCCACGCTGGGCTACCAGCCGCCGGGCTACCCGGCTTACCCGGCGTCGCTGTGCACCTCGGTCAACCACGTGGTCTGCCATGGCATTCCCAACGACAAGCCACTGAAAAAAGGCGACATCGTCAATGTGGACGTCACCGTCATCAAGGACGGCTGGTTTGGCGACACCAGCCGCATGTTCCTGGTCGGCGAGGTCTCCATCGTCGCCAAGCGCCTGTGCGCCCTGACCTTTGAGGCGATGTGGCACGGCATCGTCCACGTCAAGCCGGGTGTCAGGCTGGGCGATATCGGGTTTGCGATCCAGAAGTTTGCCGAAGGCAATGGTTTTTCAGTGGTGCGCGAGTTTTGCGGCCACGGCATCGGCCAGACTTTTCACGAAGAGCCGCAAGTGCTGCACTACGGCAAGCCGGGGACGCTGGAAGAACTCAAACCCGGCATGACCTTCACCATCGAGCCCATGATCAACGCGGGCCGCCGCGAGATCAAGGAGTTTGGCAATGACGGCTGGACCATCGTCACCAAGGACCACTCCCTCTCGGCGCAGTGGGAACACACCGTGCTGGTGACCGGGTCAGGCTACGAAGTCCTGACGCTCTCCGCAGGAAGCCCCCCACCCCCGCCCTTCGTCAACGCCTGATGGTCCTGTTGAAATTTCAATGACTGACCTGCAGGCCCTGCGCGAGCAGCATCGCCAGAAAAAAGAGGTCTTGCTGGCCAACGTCCGCAACAGCGGGCGGTCCACGCGCGGCATCAACACGTTGCTGCAAAAGCTGGCACGCCAGACAGATGCCACGCTCAAGGCGCTATGGCTGGGCAGTGGCCTGTCCGGCGAGTTTGCGCTGGTGGCCGTAGGCGGTTTCGGGCGCGGCGAGCTGTTTCCGCACTCTGACGTCGATGTGCTGGTGCTGCTGCCCAATGGCGTGGATGCCGGCCATGACCCCGAGCTCAAGCGCAGGATCGAGGTCTTCATCAGCAACTGCTGGGACACGGGTCTTGAGATCGGCTCCAGCGTGCGCACGGTGGCCGACTGCGTGGCCGAGTCGGCCAAGGACGTGACGGTACAGACCTCCCTGCTGGAGTCCCGCCTGATCACCGGCAGCGCCACGCTCTACGGGCTGTTTCGCGAGCACCTTGATGCGCAGATGGACGCCCGGGCCTTTTTTGTCGCCAAGACGCTGGAACTGCGCCAGCGCCACACCAAGTTCGAGAACACGCCCTACGCCCTTGAGCCCAACTGCAAGGAGTCCCCCGGCGGCCTGCGCGACCTGCAGGTCATCCTCTGGGTGGCCAGGGCCGCCGGCTATGGCAGCACCTGGGACGAGCTGGCGCGCAAGGGGCTGGCCACGCCCTTCGAGGCGCGCCAGATCAAGCGCAATGAAGCCCTGCTCAGCCTGATCCGGGCGCGTTTGCACCTGATCGCCCACCGGCGTGAAGACCGCCTGGTGTTTGACCTGCAGACGGCGGTGGCCGAGTCCTTTGGCTACACCTCGCACCATGCAGACGACGCCCGCCTGCCCGAGCGCGCCAGCGAGGCGCTGATGCGCCGCTACTACTGGGCCGCCAAGGCGGTGACGCAGCTCAACCAGATCCTGTTGCTCAACATTGAAGAGCGGCTCAATCCCAGCACGCATGAGCCGCGCCCGATCAACGAGCGTTTCCTGGACAAGGCCGGAATGATCGAGGTGGCCAGTGACGACCTCTACGTCAAGCACCCGCACGCCATCCTGGAAACCTTTCTGCTGTACCAGCAGACTTTGGGTATCAAGGGCCTGTCGGCACGCACGCTGCGCGCGCTTTACAACGCCCGCGACGTGATGGATGCGCGCTTTCGCGCCGACCCGGTCAACCATCAGACCTTCATGCGCATCCTGCAGGAGCCGCCGGCCGGCATCACGCATGTCATGCGGCTGATGAACCAGACCTCGGTGCTGGGCCGCTACCTGTGGGTGTTCCGCAAGATCGTGGGGCAGATGCAGCACGACCTGTTCCACGTCTACACGGTGGACCAGCACATCCTGATGGTGCTGCGCAATGTACGGCGGTTTTTCATTGCCGAGCATGCGCATGAATACCCGTTCTGCTCGCAGCTGGCCGCCGGCTGGGACAAGCCCTGGATTCTTTATGTGGCCGCGCTGTTCCACGACATAGCCAAGGGCCGCGGCGGCGACCATTCCGAGCTGGGTGGGGTGGAGGTGCGGCGCTTTTGCAAGTCGCACCAAATCGGGCGGGAAGACTGCGCGCTGATCGAGTTCATGGTGCGCGAGCACCTCACCATGAGCCGCATCGCCCAGAAAGAAGACCTGAGCGATCCGGACATCATCAGCGCCTTTGCCCAGCGTGTGGGCAACGAGCGTTACCTCACTGCCCTGTACCTGTTGACGGTGGCCGACATTCGCGGCACCAGCCCCAAGGTCTGGAATGCCTGGAAGGGCAAGCTGCTGGAAGACCTGTACCGCTTTACCCTGCGCGTGCTGGGTGGCCGCGCGCCCGACCCGCATGCAGAAATCGAGTCCACCAAGCGTGAGGCGCTGGCGATGCTGGCACTGCACGCCATGCCGTTCGAGTCGCAGAAGTCCCTCTGGGAAACGCTGGACGTGGGCTACTTCATGCGGCACGACCCGGGCGAGATCGCCTGGCACACCCGCATGCTGTCGCGCTTTGTCGGCAAGGCCAATGCCATCGTGCGTTGCCGGCTGTCACCAGTGGGCGAGGGCCTGCAGGTGCTGGTCTACACCCCTGACCAGCCCGACCTGTTTGCCCGCATCTGCGGCTACTTTGACCAGTCGGGCTTCAGCATTCTGGACGCCAAGGTCCACACCGCCAACAATGGCTATGCGCTGGACACCTTCCAGGTGGTGACCGCCATGCTGCCCGAACACTACCGCGACCTGATCGGCATGGTGGAGGCAGAACTGGACACCACCATCGAGGAGCGCCGCGCCCTGCCCCAACCCAGCATGGGCCGCGTCTCGCGCCGGGTCCGCAGCTTCCCGATTGCGCCGCGCGTGGAGTTGCGGCCGGATGAAAAAGCCCAGCGCTGGTTGCTCAACATCTCGGCCAGCGACCGGGTGGGCCTGCTCTATTCAGTGGCCCGCGTGCTGGCCCGGCACAAGCTCAATTTGCTGCTGGCCAAGGTGACGACCCTGGGCGAGCGCGTGGAAGACACCTTCCTGATTGACGGGGCTGAACTGCAGCAATACAAGGCCCAGATCGCGATTGAGACGGAACTCCTGGAAGCGCTGGGTACTTGACTGGAAAATGAGTAGGGCTGTGAAGATAATTTGTAAAATATGTATATAAATCATATATTTACATAGTATTTTTAAAGTTACATATTAAGCGGTGTAACAGCTTTACAGAGTCCCTGGACAGGTACAAAATGAGCTTTGTTCCAAGGAGCTCGCCATGCAGGTCCGCATACTCGACATCCTCACCAACGAGAAGCTTCTTCGGCTGTCAGGCGCCTGCGCCGCAGACGGCCGGCCACTGACCCGGCAGGTGTTTTTCGAGCCGGACTGTTGGGAGCTTCCAGACGAATTCGACAGGATGCTCAGGCGTCACGCCGGCTACCTGCTCGACCACCCCGACACCATCGCCGTGCTGTCCGGCCACAGTTATGGCACCGGCAGCCAGCGCTTTTTCTGGCTGATGGGGGACCGCCGCGCACTGGCCGTGCGGCATGCCCTGCACCGCGCCGGCGTTCCGGCCAGCCAGATGCGCATTCAGAGCGTGGGCGAGGCGCGCCCCTCGATTGAATTGGCGGGGGATGAGCTGGCGCGTTACCGGCGCCGCGTCACCATCGACTATGTGCAGGCCGGCGATGAAGACCTTGCGCGCATTGCGCAGCCGGGCTCACCTGACTGGTGGCGCTCCGTGCTTGGGGCCGGGCAAGGCAAGAAGTTGCCGGGCGGCATTGCGTTCCACCCGCGTCAGTCGTCGTCTGCCGCGTCCAGACCGGGGAACAACACGTCGGTGTAGCCAAAGCGGGTGAAGTCCCGCACCCGCATGGGATAGAGCTTGCCGATCAGGTGGTCGCATTCATGCTGCACCACCCGCGCGTGAAAGCCTTCCACGGTGCGCTCAATCGGGTCGCCGTACTGGTCAAAACCCGTGTAGCGCAAATGCTTGTAGCGCGGCACCACGCCGCGCAGGCCGGGCACTGACAGACACCCCTCCCAGCCCTCTTCCTCTTCCTCGCTGATGGGTGTGATCACCGGATTGAGCAGCACAGTCCTTGGGATGAGCGGCGCCTCCGGGTAACGCGGATTCGGCGCGTCGGTGCCGAAGATCACCAGCTGCAGGTCCACCCCGATCTGCGGTGCCGCCAGGCCCGCACCGTTCACGGCCTTCATGGTCTCGAACATGTCCGAGATCAGCATGTGCAGCTCGTCGGTGTCAAATTCGGTCACGGGCGGCGCTACGCGCAGCAGGCGGGGGTCGCCCATTTTGAGAATGTCGCGGACAGTCATATTTTTTTCAGTTGGTTCAACAGATCTGGCACATCGGTTTTAACGATGCTCCATAGGGTGTCGTTGTCGATGCCAAGATAACCGTGGATCAGCCTGTTCCTCACAGCAATGATCAGCCGCCACGGCACTTCGGGATTTGATTTGCGGATTTCATCGGGAACGCGGGTTGCGGCTTCACCAATCAACTCCAGATTGCGCACAGTCGCGTCGTACCGCATGACGTCAGCGACAAACGACGGCTGCTCCATCCCACCTGTGAAGCGGATGACCTTTTCCGAAAAGACGATCATGTCGTCGATGTAAAAGCGCCACTCGCGCTGGGGCAAAACTTCAGACATGCACCGCCTCACGCTCAACGAACGCGCGAAATTCGGGGCGTAGTGCCTTTTGGGTGACCAGGTCAACGCGTTGACCAAGCAGGTCTTCCAGGTAGAACTGGACGCCAAAATATTTGGCGGACGTGGCCGGACCATCAAACTCGATCAGCAAATCCACGTCGCTGTTTGCAAGTGCAGTACCTCTCGCGGTCGAGCCAAAAATGGCCAGATCACGAACGCCAAAGCGCTGCGCGAGGACGGCCTTGTGCGCGGCTAGGAGGTTGAGTGCAAGTTCTCTCTGCATGGCTGGTCTAACGAGTTGGGTTGAGATGCATAGGACCTTAAACATAACGCTTGACAAGGGAATTACGTACTTGATGTCACCACTATTTCTCCACAGTTTAATTGCGTGACGGGCCAAGGGTGTTGTGAGGATGCCTAGACCGGGAACGTCCGGCTAGGCGGATGAAACGGGGATAGGTGCGATGGCGGCTCAATAGGGACGGCATGGTGATCAAACTGGCGGACGCTGATGCAGTAATTGCGCGACAAAAGGTGGTCGTGAGGGATATGGCGTGGCAGGCCAAACTGAACAGCACGGAAACCGGCTGGTTTGAGGCCCGGATGCCCCTCCGGTTTATCGAGGACGAAGAGGTTCCTGAGCAACTCTTTGCGGTGGTTCAGTGGAAGAAGGGCGATAAAGCGATCCCGGAGCAATGGACGTTCGGCGTGATCTATCAAGGGGAGCGGATTATTGCGTATGACATTCAGCCGCTTGGGGGACACGTAAACCACAAAGGGAAGGGACGTCCGCATTATCAGCAACCGGTTGATGGAGTACATGTACACACCTACTCTGCTGACGGATCTGGGTACGCGGAACCTCTCAATGTGCCGGACAATGTGGAAGTGATTTGGGCGATGTTCTGTAAGAGGGCTGGAATCGTAAGGAGCGACTTCATCGACCCGAATTCGGGTCAGCAGGAACTGGAAATATGAACTGCCAAAGCGTTATTTCGAACATGGGTTTTTCCTGCCGGGACATAGGCCAGGATACGCTGCGCATTTGGTCGCCGTTCACATACGGGGATGATGGCGAACGCATTGGGCTATACGTCGAAAAAACATCCCAAGGCTATCGCATCACAGACAATTGCGAATCTCTGATGCACGCCTCTGCGATGGGCATCTCGCTCACTGACAATAAGGTCAATGCACTGCGCAAAGCAGTGCACTTTCCGGCGTGCGTGTCGCGCGGCGGCGAGATCGCCGCGTTTGTGGCGGAAGAGGACATCTCTAAGGGCGTTGCTCTCGTACTTAGCGCGGCTATGGCCGTAAGTCACTTTGAATCACAGTGGCAACCGAGGGTCAGGAGCGATTCATTCACGAAAACTGTCGGCGCAATCCTTACTGCGGCCTTCGGTGATCGCGTTGTTCGGAATATTCCAGTACTGGGAGCTAGCGGGCATCAGATTGAACTTCCGCTAGGAATTCGCTACCCGTCTTCCATGATGTACGTGCAGCCAATATCGACTGACAACGAAAACAAGGTTGATTGGAAGAGCGTCTACGCAGGGTTTGGAAAAATGATTGACCTAAAGCAAGCGGGTGCTGATGATGCTTCTCGCGTTGTCGTTCTTGAGGAAGCCGCCAATGAGAGCGACATGAACAAAGCCATTAGCCTCCTCGCGGAAGGTGCGGCAGTTGTTGCGTTCTCCAAACTCCCGGCGTGGGCACGTAGGAAGGCAGCATGAAGCAAAGCGAGAAAGAGGCTGCGGCACAACATTATTGATGCTCTTCAAAGAGGCGTTGGAGCGGGTATGGGCAGCACCTCCCATGCCGAAGACAAAACCAAAATTTGAGGCGAAGCCCGCATAGCAAAAATCGGCCCCCTGAGCCGTTTTTTTTCGGATTGTCGATGCGTATAGACGCAACGTCTGACCGTGCCGCCGCGCTTACCTCGATCCAAAACGCTACGGCGTTGTGTCAAGTGAGCGGCTTGACAAATACAGGCGCAATTTTGGCCGCTGTCCGTTGTGCTCCCAAACTCGCGCAACGATCACAAACTGAAGGCCACCAAAACGCAGCATGTCCCCTGCGGCAGGCGGGATTGAGTGGCCGCTCCAGAAGTCTGGGACTTGGTGCGTACGTTGATCCCAAGGCTGTTAGGTCATCAGGCGTAAACGATAGTGTGATATCTAGGTTTTGAAGATTTATTTCCACAGAAATGCCCACTTTTGAGCGAGTCTAGGTCCTGCGCATCGGCAGTGCAGTGAGGCTTCAAGCCTTAGTTTGCGTGTTGCCACCTGCCCGCCGATAGGTCAGACGCTCGTCCATGATGTCGATGATGTCCTTGATGCAGTTCGCGCCCGGTCGGTGCCGCCACAGGCGCCCCTGTTACGTATCGGCCTCCTCGCTTTGCGGATGCGATCGCACCTGAACCACGGTGTTTTCCGGTCACGCCAAGCATGCGCTCAAGCTGCTTCGCGCTGATGCCCTTATTGTTGGTAAACAAAAGATAGATGGCTTGCAGCCACACATTGATGGCGATCTTGGAGCGCTCGAAAACTGAGCCGACCGTGACCGTGAAGGGCTCTCCGCTGGCGGTGCACTTGTACAGGCCAGGGCGAGCAGACTTGCCTTTGAGGGCGAAGTGAGCGCCGGTCACTGGACAGCGAAGGCGGATACAGCCATTTGGCCAGACCTGTGCCGCAAGGACTCGCTCATACATCCCCTCCAATGGAGCAAAGGATCAAGCTTATGTGAGCCGGAACGCATTCAGGTCTGGCGCGAGCAGCTTGCCAGCATTTGCCTCCTCAAGCGACTTCGCCAAGCTGCGAGCGTTGGCGGGCGAGCTCAGCAGGTAGGCAGTTTCCTCCCATGAACGGTAGTCTTTTATTGACATCATGACCACAGCTTCGCCACTGGGTCGCGTGATGATCATGGGGCCATCCTCTGCTGTTACTGAGTGCATCGCGGCCGACAATCGCTTTCGCGCTTCGCTGTAGGTGATTTTTCGCACGATCCGCATCGTACAGAAACCTGCGCGCATTACGACAGCCTTCAGGCCAACAACGCCAGCATCCCCGCCTCATCAATCACCGCCACCCCCAGCTCCTGCGCCTTGACGAGCTTGCTGCCCGCCTCTTCCCCAGCCACCAGATAGTGGGTTTTTTTGCTGACCGAGCCGGCCACCTTGGCGCCGGCGGCCTCCAGCCGGTCTTTGGCCTCGTCGCGGCTCAAGGTGGGCAGGGTGCCGGTGATGACGAAGGTTTTACCGGCCAGCGGCTTGGGCGTTTGCGCGGCCGGTTCGCTCTCTTCCCAAGTGACGCCGCAGGCGCGCAGTTGCTCCACCACCTCGCGGTTGTGCGGCTGGTCAAAGAAGGTGCGGATGCTGGTGGCGACGATGGGACCGACGTCGCTGACTTCGAGCAACCGGGCCTCCGTCGCGTCCATGATGCTGTCCAGCTTGCCGAAGTGCCGCGCAAGTTCCTTGGCCGTGGCTTCGCCCACATGGCGGATACCCAGGCCGTAGAGGAAGCGAGGCAGTGTTGTGCTCTTGGATTTTTCCAGCGCGGCCACGATGTTCTGCGCTGACTTTTGCGCCATGCGGTCCAGCGCGGTCAGCGCAGTCAGGCCCAGCTTGTACAGGTCGGGCAGGGTCTGGATGATGTTGGCATCGACCATCTGCTCCACCAGCTTGTCGCCCAGGCCTTCGACTTCCACCGCGCGGCGCTGCGCGTAATGCAGGATCGCCTCTTTGCGCTGGGCCTTGCAGAACAGGCCGCCGGTGCAGCGGTAGTCGGCTTCGCCCTCTTCCCGCACGGCAGCCGAGCCGCAGACGGGGCAGATGCGGGGCATGGTGAAGGGCTCTGCACCAGGCAGGCGCTTGCCCGGCAGGACGGAGACGACCTCGGGAATCACATCCCCCGCACGGCGCACGATGACTGTATCTCCGATTCGAACGTCCTTGCGCCGCGCCTCGTCCTCGTTGTGAAGCGTTGCATTGGTCACCGTCACGCCGCCTACAAACACCGGCGCCAGCTTGGCAACCGGTGTGAGCTTGCCGGTGCGGCCCACCTGCACGTCAATCGCCTCAACCGTGGTGAGTTGTTCCTGCGCCGGGTACTTGTGGGCCACAGCCCAACGCGGCTCGCGGGTGACAAAGCCCAGCTGTTTTTGCAGTGCCAGGCTATTGACCTTGTAGACCACGCCGTCAATGTCGTAGGGCAGCTGGTCGCGTTCCTTGCCGATGCGTTGGTGGAAGGCGATGAGGTCATCCGCGCCTGTGGCAAGCGACGTCTGCCCGGCCACCGGAAAGCCCCAGGAGCGCAGCGTGAGCAGCGTCTGGTAGTGCGTTTCAAAAGCCGGGCCGCCCTGCTCGGCCGGCGTGATCTCGCCCCAGCCATACGCAAAAAAGCTGAGCGGGCGCTGGCGCGAGATGGCAGGGTCGAGCTGGCGCACGGCACCGGCGGCGGCGTTGCGCGGATTCACAAACGTCTTCTCGCCTTTGGCGCCCAGCGCTATTTTCTCGCGCTGGCGCTCGTTGAGGGCCGCGAAGGCGTCGCGCCGCATATACACCTCGCCCCGCACTTCCAGCACGGGGGGTGCGTCCGCTGGCAAACGCAAGGGAATCTGGTTGATCCCCCGGATGTTCTGCGTCACGTCCTCGCCAATTTCGCCGTCGCCCCGCGTGGCGGCCTGCATCAGCACGCCGTTTTCATAGCGCAGGTTGATGGCCAGGCCGTCGAACTTCAGCTCGGCGACGTATTCAACCGGCGCCGCATCGGCGGCCAGGCCCAGTTCGCGCCGCACCCGGCCGTCAAAGTTTTGCGCGCCGGTGGCTTCGATGTCGGTCTCGGTGCGGATCGACAGCATCGCCACCTGGTGGCGGACCTTGATAAAGCCGTCCAGCACCTGGCCGCCCACGCGCAATGTCGGGGAGTCAGGGCTTTGTAGGTCGGGGTGGGCCTCTTCCAGCGCCTGGAGTTCGCGGAACAGGCGGTCGTACTCGGCGTCGGGCACCTCGGGCTGGTCCAGCACGTAGTACTGGTGGCCGTAGCGGTGCAAAAGGGTGCGCAGTTCGCCGATGCGTGCCGCTGCGGAATGAGTCGCCATGCCGGTCACTGCCCGTTCAGGTGATCAGGAAAACAAACGCCGCGCCAGGACTGAGCCTGCTGACAGGTCACGCGCGTCCAGCGTGTCATAAAGCTGCTCCAGGTCAGCGCCGATCACGTCCATGGTCTCAGCGCGCAGGACCTGGCCGTTGTCGTCGGTGATGATGCCGTCCATCGCAGCGGCCAGCGCAATGGAAGCGTCGCGCATGCGCACAAAAGGTTGCTCGCTGCGGTGAACCTGCGGCACGTCCAGGCTGAGGGTGACTTCGCGGATCGCCGATTGCGACAGGTCGTCCGCCATGGCGGCCTGGGTGTCAAACGCCAGGCCCAGGACGGCGGGGGAATGCGGGGCGCTGGCCGGCAGCACCATGCGGCCGGGGATCACGCCTGCAATAAAACCAACACGGGCCGCATGCTGCTGCACATAGCCGGGGCTCCACGCCGCCTGCCGCGCACGCAAGGTGAACGAGAGCTGCGCATCGTGGCCGCTGGCGAACTGGTCGAGCTCGCGGCCCCGGGCCACTTCGTCAATCATCTCGGGGAATTCAGGCGCACCGTTCACAGCGTCAGCAAAGGCCTGCGCCTTCATCACGAACTCGGAGTATTCGATCTCATTGAGCGCACCGGTGCGGTTGGCCAGTTGCACGCCCGCCTGGAAAGCGCTGTAGCGCCGGCCGGGCGCAGGCGTTTCCCAGGTTTGCGTCGCCACGTTCAGGCCCTCAACCGCAAAGGGTTTGCTGCCAGCACGGCGCGTGGTGGGCATGGCGGCCAGGGCTGCGTCGCCGGAGACCACGGCGTCCAGCACGACGGGTGTCATCACGTCGATCAACGCGTCCAGGCCAGGTTTTTTCTCGGGCACGGTGAGGGGCGACAGGCCGGAGTCAAATGTGGGTTCGCGGTCAAAGGTGTGGTCCTGCCCGAATGTCGGGTCCTGGCGCTGGCCTTCAGCATCGGCCATGCCCTCAGCCGGGACGGTGGCGGGCTCCGGCACCGCCTGCTTGGGTGCGTTGCGCCGCGATGTCCAGGTGTTGTAGGCGATCACGCCCGCCAGCACAGCGCCGCCGGCCACAGCCAGACCGATTTGCAAGGTACTCATTCGGCAAGCCTCAGGTTCATGCGGCTTCGGCCATGGACACGGCCGACTCCATGTCTACCGCCACGATGCGTGAGACGCCCTGCTCCTGCATGGTCACGCCGATCAACTGCTCGGCCATTTCCATGGCGATCTTGTTGTGGCTGATGAAGAGGAATTGAGTGCCCTTGCTCATGGCGCTCACGAGTTTGGCGTAACGCTCGGTGTTGGCGTCGTCCAGCGGCGCGTCCACCTCGTCCAACAGGCAGAAGGGCGCAGGGTTGAGCTGGAAAATCGCAAATACCAGGGCGATGGCTGTGAGCGCTTTCTCGCCGCCCGAGAGCAAGTGAATCGTCTGGTTCTTTTTGCCCGGCGGCTGGGCCAGCTCCTGCACGCCAGAGTCGAGGATCTCGTCACCAGTCATCACGAGGCGGGCTTGCCCGCCGCCAAACAGCTCTGGGAACATCTTGCCGAAGTGCTCGTTGACGATGTTGAAGGTGCCCGACAGCAGCTCGCGGGTTTCGCCGTCGATCTTCCTGATGGCGTCTTCCAGCGTGGTCATGGCCTCGTTCAGGTCGGCGGACTGCGCGTCCAGGAACTGCTTGCGCTCGCTGGAGGTGGTGAGCTCTTCGAGCGCGGCCAGGTTGACCGCGCCCAGGGCAGCAATCTCGCGGTGCAGGCGGTCGATCTCGCCTTGCATGCCGCCCAGCTTGACCTTGCCTTCTTCGATGGACTTGGCCACTGCCTCAAGATCAGCCTGCGCATCGGTCAGGAGCTGCGCGTACTGCTCAAAGCCCAGGCGTGCGGCCTGTTCCTTGAGCTGGAATTCCGTGATGCGCTGGCGCAGCGGGTCCATCTCGCGCTCCAGCTGCAGGCGCCGCTCGTCGCTCGCGCGCAGCCTGGCGGTGAGGTCGTCGTATTCGCTGCGTTTGGCGCCCAGGGCAGTTTCGCGCTCCAGCTTCAGCGCCAGTGCGCTTTGCAGGCCGGCTTGCGCAGCAGCGTCGGTCAGGCGGGTGAGTTCGTCTTGCGCGCGCTGCTCCTCCGTGACGAGGGACTCGGCCTGCTGCGCGGCGGTGTCAATCGCCCGGGCCAGTTCGGCCTTGCGGGCCTCCAGGCTGCGCTGGGCAAACACGGCTTCTTGCGCCTGCCGCTCCAGGCTGCGCTGCTGCTCGCGGCACTGCGCCAGCCTGCGCTCGCATTCGATCACCCGCTCGTCAAGTTGCGCATGGCGCTCCTGGTTGTCGGCCAATTGCATGTCCAGCTCTTCAAAGCGGCCTTCAGCGGCCAGGCGGCGCTCCTGCAGTTCTTCCAGCTGGCCGTCCACTTCGGCGAGATCGCCGCTGATCTGGTCGCTGCGGGCACGGGTCTGCTCGGCCAGCTGCGTCAGGCGCAGAGTCTCCACCTGCAGCTCATGGGCGCGGTTCTGGCTTTCAGCCGCCTCGCGCCTGGCCGTGACCAGGCGCTGCGATGCATCTGAATACGCCGCCTCGGCACGGATCAGCGCCGAGCGGGCCTCTTCGGTGATTAAGGCCTGGGCCTTGAGCTGCTTGTCCAGGTTCTCGATTTCCTGCGCGCGGGCCAGCAGGCCGGCCTGCTCGGAGTCCTGGGCGTAGAAGCTTGCGCTGTGGGCGGTGATGGCGTGGCCGCTCTTGACGTAGATGACCTCGCCTGGCCTGAGCTTGTCCCGCGCCGCCAGGGCTTCTTCAAAACTCGCCGCCGTGTAGCAGCCGTGCAACCAATCGGTGAGCAGGGCCTTCTGGCCAGCATCGTTCAAACGCAGCAGGTCAGCCAGGCGCGGCAGCGTGCCGGGTGCTTCGGGCGCGGCGGCCTGCGGCGGGCTGTAGAAGGCCAGCTTGGCGGGCGGCGCGTCGGTGGCAAAGGCGCGCACCATGTCCAGGCGGCTGACCTCCAGCGAATTCATGCGTTCGCGCAGGGCGGCCTCCAGGGCGTTTTCCCAACCCTGCTCGATGTGGATGCGGCTCCACAGGCCCTGCAGGCCCTGCAGCCCGTGCTTGGCCAGCCAGGGCGTGAGCTTGCCGTCGGTCTTGACTTTTTCCTGCAGCGCCTTGAGTGCCTCCATGCGGGCCGACAGGTCGGTCTGCTTGTGGCTCTCGGCATTGGACGCCTGCTGGCGGGTGCGGCGGTCTTCGTCGAGCTGGGGGACCAGTTCCTGCAGTTCATGCAGCCGGGCATCGGCCACGCTGGCGGATTCCTGCGCGGCGGCGAGTTGCTCGCGCAGGTTGTTCAGCCGCACCTCGTCGGGCGCGGCCAGGGCGTTGCGGTCAGCGGCGAGCTTTTCGCGGCGCAGGTTGAACTGGCGCGACTGCTCCTCGATGTTGCGCTGGTCAGCGGCCAGCACCTGGATCTGTTGCTGCACCTGGCTCACGCCGGCGCGCTGTTCATTGGCTTTTTGCTGGGACAGGCGCAAGGCTTCTTCCAGGTCGGGCAGGGCCTGGGCCTGCTCTTCCACCTGGGCGGCCAGCACCATTGCCTTTTCTTCAGCCTCAACGCCCTGCCCTGCCAGCGTCCCGGTCTCGGCCAGGGCGTCGTCCTTGCGGGCGGCCCATTGCACGGCCTGCTCTTTCAGCTGGGCCAGGCGCTGCTCGACACGCTGGCGGCCTTCGACCACAAAGCGGATCTCGGCCTCCAGCCGGCCGACTTCGGCGCTGGCCTCATACAGCAGGCCCTGGGCCTGGTTCACCTGGTCGCCGGCGGCGTAGTGGGACTGGCGGATGGTCTCCAGATCCGCCTCGATGCGGCGCAGGTCGGCCACACGGCTTTCCAGGTTGTTGATGGCCTGCTCGGAATCAGCCTTGACGCGGGCCTGGTCCGCCTCGGACTCGGCCCGCTTCAGGAACCACTGCTGGTGCTGCTTGAGCGTGACGTCGGCCTGCAGCGCGTTGTACTTCTGCGCGACTTCGGCCTGCTTTTCGAGCTTGTCCAGGTTGGCATTGAGCTCGCGCAGGATGTCTTCCACCCGGGTCAGGTTTTCGCGGGTGTCCGACAGGCGGTTTTCCGTCTCGCGGCGGCGCTCCTTGTATTTGGAGACGCCGGCGGCCTCTTCCAGGAACAGGCGCAGCTCTTCCGGCTTGGACTCGATGATTCGGCTGATCGTGCCCTGGCCAATGATGGCGTAGGCGCGCGGGCCCAGGCCCGTGCCCAGGAACACGTCCTGCACGTCGCGCCGGCGCACCGGCTGGTTGTTGATGTAGTAGCTGCTGGTGCCGTCCCGCGTGAGCACGCGTTTGACGGCGATTTCGGTGAACTGCGCCCACTGGCCGCCGGCCCGGTGGTCGGCGTTGTCGAACACCAGCTCCACGCTGGCGCGGCTGGACGGTTTGCGCAGGTTGGTGCCGTTGAAGATGACGTCCTGCATCGACTCGCCGCGCAGTTCGCTGGCTCGGCTTTCGCCCAGCACCCAGCGCACCGCATCCATGATGTTGGACTTGCCGCAGCCGTTGGGGCCCACCACGCCGACCAGTTGGCCGGGCAGCAGAAAGTTGGTGGGTTCGGCAAAAGACTTGAACCCTGATAGCTTGATCGAATTAAGACGCACGACAGACCTGTGTTTTTCTTGCCTGAGCCTCTGGCCAACGCAGTGATTCGCCTGCGGGATGCGAGCCGTGATGTTACCCGAGCCCTGCGGGCCA
>JACMQX010000263.1 GCA_014376765.1 Ramlibacter sp.
AACGCGTTGATCACCGCCGACACGCGCCTGCGCAACGATGCTGTGGCGCGCGGCTACTTCTTCAACAGCGACGGCACGCCTGTGGCAGTCGGCCAGCCTTTGAAAAACCCGGCCTTTGCAGCGACGCTGCGCCGCATTGCGTCTGAAGGCCCGGACGCCTTCTACAAAGGTGACATCGCACGCGACATCGTCGCCGCCGTGACCGCCCATCGCCTGCCCGGCGACATCACCGAGGCCGACCTGGCCGGTTACGAGGCGAAGCGCCGTGATGTGCTGTGCGGCAAATACCGCGCGTTCAAGGTCTGTGGCATGGGCCCGCCGTCGTCGGGCGCCATCGCCGTATTGGCCATGCTGGGCACCCTTGAGCGCTTTCCGATGGAACAGGTGCGGCCCAACTCCACCGAGGCTGTGCACCTGTTCTCTGAAGCTGGGCGCCTGGCCTATGCCGACCGCGACTATTACGTGGCCGACCCGGCGTTCATTGACGTTCCGGTGCAAGGCCTGATCGACGCCGAATACCTGCGCACGCGCAGCCGCCTGATCGCCCCCGAGCGCAGCATGGGCCGCGCGCCGCACGGCATGCCGCCCGGCGCGAAGCAAGCCTTTGCGCCCGATGAAAATTCCGAAGTGCCCGCCACCAGCCACATCTCGGTTGTGGACCGGGACGGTAATGCCGTCTCGATGACCACGACCATTGAGTCAGCCTTTGGCAGCCACATCATGGTGCGGGGCTTCTTGCTCAACAACCAGCTCACCGACTTCTCGCTTCACCCTGCCGAAGGCGGACTGCCCGTGGCCAACCGGGTGGAAGGTGGCAAGCGGCCGCGCAGTTCCATGGCGCCCACACTGGTGTTTGACAGCAACGGCCAGCTGCTGATGGTTACCGGCTCGCCAGGCGGCAGCGCCATCATCAACTACGTCGCCAAAACTTTAGTCGGCGTGCTGGACTGGAAGCTGGACATCCAGCGCGCCATCTCCCTGCCTAACATGGGCAGCCGCAACGGCGCGACCGAAATCGAGCGCGGCAGCGTGCTGCAAAAACTCATCACCCCGCTGCGCGCGATAGGGCACGAGGTGCAGGAAGTGGACTTCACCAGCGGGCTGCAGGGCATTGTTGTCAGCCCTGACGGCCTGTCGGGCGGCACCGACCCGCGGCGCGAAGGCCTGGTCCTGGGAGAGTAGGGAGCAAACGATGAGCCATCTGTTTTTCTTCAACGGCAGCTTTGCGGCCATCTTTGTGATGTCGGTTGTCCGCATGCTGGCAACCGGCCGGATTGATGCGCAATACGGCTTTGCCGGCTCGCTGCTCAACGCGTTGACGTCATCTTTCGTTGCAGCATTGCTATCCGCGCTCGCCTTTGGTCTCACCAGCGTGTTAATGCGCCGCGTGCCAGGGCGGCAGACCAGCCTCAAGCTGGGCGCAGCGGCTGGTGTGGCGGGTTGCTTCGTAGCGTGGACCTGGATGCGCCTGGGCCGGCCGGGGCCCTTTGGCATCTTCGCCTGCTTCATGGCCTGCGCGGTGGTGGCGGCGCTGGTCTGGCGTGCCAAGCGCTTGCCGCCCCGGACTTGAAACGTGAACGAAATAATCCGGCTGCCCTCACGGGCGCCGGATGCTTGTACTCGCCCAGCATCGTCACCTTGGCGTCAAACATGGGGTCAGTTGGGTCACCTGCCTCGATCTGGGCGGTCAGGTCCTTGGCGCCTGCATGCTCGACTTCCGCTTCGTTGAGCAGGTCGTCGTCCTTGATTTTTTTTGCGAACGGCGGGATAGAAGATTTCTTCTTCCACCTGTGCATGAATGGTCAGCTCTTTTTCGCGGGTGGTGCGGGTCGGCATGAGGGGCTTCAGAAATGATGGATAAATAAAAGATGAGGATGAAATAAATGGTGCGAATGTGTATGTATTTGCCTGTGTAGGAAGTTTTCCTATTCATACCGGGGTGCGCGTCCGACTGACACGTTGTGTGCTTGGGGCGGTAATCAACTGTGGCGCTGCGCCGCGCCGCAGGAAACAACGTCATGTACCAACGCACCCGTCTTCTTCTGTTCCCGACCACTGTCCTCGCACTGGCGCTGCACGCCATCGCGGCGCCTGTGCAAGCGCCCATCTCGCCTGTAAGGGTGTCCATGCCGCCTGTTGCCGGACAGGCTCAGCTGGCGACACGCGACAGGGTCTTCATCAAGGATGCAGCGGAGCTCGGCCGTTTCAAAGTGGCCACATCACAACTGGCCATGCAGCAGGCGGCCAGCCCACGTGTGAGTGCGTTCGCGAGCTCGCTGGTGCGTGACCGCCAATCAGCAGATGCGGGCCTGCGCGCCCTGTCCCAGGCCAAAGGCGTCACGCCGCCCATGATGACGGGCGGGCACCGAAAGACGCTCAACCAGTTGGCCAAGGCGCATGGGGCAGGCTTTGACCGCATCTACCTGGACAAGGTTGGTCTGCAGTCGCACCAAGAAGGCATCAAGGTTTTTGAGAAGGCGGGCGCCGCTGTGAAAGACCCGCAGTTGAAGGCCTGGATCGACGAAACCCTGCCGATGATGCGCAACCACCTGGCCCAAGCGCAAATTGTTTCAGGCCGGCGATAGCGTCCTACAGCGCTGCGCATAACTCGCCGACAGCCGTCTTGAAAGACGTTAAGTAGAGTCACATGAACGAGCCGTTTGTCCTTTTTCCATCCACAGCATCGCTGTTGACGCCACCTCAACTGCCAGTCACGATTTATGGAGCGAAGCCAATGATCAATATTGCGCTTGTTGATGATCACGCCATCGTCCGCAAAGGCCTGAGGCAATTCTTTTCGGACCATGTGGACATGCGCGTCGTGGCCGAAGCGGACAGTGGAGCGGGCGCTCTGGAACTGGTGTCCAACACGCCGGTAGATGTCCTGGTGATGGACTTTTCCATGCCCGGCCAGAACGCAATGGACGTGCTGACCGCTGTGCGCGAGTTGGCCCCCGGCATTTTTGTGTTGATCCTGTCGGCGCACCCGGAGGATCAGTACGCGCTCAGCGTGTTGCGTCAGGGTGCCAACGGCTACATCAACAAGTCGTGCACCCCGGCAGAGCTGGCGGAGGCCGTGCGAACGGTGGCCCGCGGGCGGCGCTACGTGTCGCCCGAGCTGGCGGAAATCATTGCGTCGCAGTTGCGGCGCGACACCACGCTGCCTATCCATCACTCACTCTCAGAGCGGGAAAAGCAGGTCTTCATGATGCTGGCGCGCGGGCAGAAGATTGGCGAGATTGCCACCGAGCTGTCCTTGAGCGTCAAGACCGCCAGTACCTACCGGGCCCGCGTCATGGACAAGTTGAAGATGTCGGCCAACACCGACCTCACCTACTACGCTTTCGCCAATCATCTGATCGACTGAAGGACAAACCCGTAGCCTGTACTTACGGATAGGTCGGCAACACAACCGAACGCTTAGCATCCCGGCACATCAACAAGAAATGTGTCATGGGCCGAAGGAAACTGGAACTGGATCTTGAAAACGCGCGCTGTGACTACCGCCGGCTCAACTATCTCTACGCTGAGGTTTACCGCAGGGACCCGGACCACGTGGTGGCTATCGCGATGATGCACCCCGTTGTTGCGGCAGCCAAGAAGGCGCTGGACAGTGCCACCAAGGCACTGGAAGCCTCACGCGCCGGGTTTCACACCACGGACGAACAAACACCGGAGTGAAGTAGGCACGGAGCCATCAGGCCGATGCGCGTTTACCGGCAGCCTTCGTAGCCGGCGCCTTGGCAAAGGCCCGCGCCTTGGCCGGTGCCTTCTTAGCAGCAGCCGCGCGCAGCGGCGTCACATTCGAGTCATTGGACGACTTGCCGGAGGGCCGTGGTGCAGTACCCTTGCCGCGCAGGCTTTGCTGCAGCAGCTCGGTCAGGTTCAGCACCTCGCCACTGCTGCGTACGGGCTCGCCTTCCGAGCCGCTGGCATTGGCCACCGAGATTAGTTTGCCGGCTTTCGCTTTTGTCTCGATCAGCGTTTGCAGCTGCTCCTTGAACTCATCATGAAAAAGGCCAGGTGACCACTCGGCAGCCAAATCGTTGACCAACATCTCGGCCATTTTCATTTCCTTGTCACTCACGGCAACGCTGGCATCCGGCAGAGCCAGGCCCGTCATGTCGCGCACCTCTTCTTCCCAACGCAGAAGATTAAGCAGCATGCCGTTGTCCTGCGGCAGCAAGGCGGCCAGATGCTGGCGGGTGGAGATCACCACTTTCGCGATGCCCACCTTGCCTGTTTTCTTCAGTGTTTCGCGCAGCAGCGCATAGGCCTTCTGGCCTTTGCCCAGCGGGCTCACGTGGTAAGGCTTGAGAAAGAATGCAAGCGGGATGCTGCCGGCATCGACAAAGGCCTCGATCTCGATGGTCTGCGTGGTCTTGGGCAGGGCCGCCCGTATCTCTTCCTTGGTCAGGGTGACGAACTGGCCGTCGTCATACTCAACGCCCTTGACAAGCTTTTCAGGATCGATCGCCTGCCCGGTAGCCTTGCTGACCTGCTGGTTGCCGACAGCGCTTTTGCTCTGACTGTCGATCCATTTGAATTGGGGGCGCGATTCCAGCGTGGCTGAACGCAGCTCTATGGGGATGTGGACAAGGCCAAAACTGATGGCGCCTTTCCAGGTGACGCGGGTGCTGGCGGAGGGCATGGCGGGACTTTCCGGTGGAGGATAGAAACACCACCTTAGCGCCCTGGCTAGGTGCCCGGCTGTAGGCGGCCACCGCCACCTGCTGAAGTCAAAGAAGCGGCGCCAGTTTGGCGGCCAGCCATTCCTTGAGCTTCTCGCTCTGCGGGCGTGCTTCCCATTGCGCGAGGGTGATGCGGCGCGACTTGATCAGGTCGGCCTCAAACACCTGTGTCTGCCTGGCTGCAAAGGCCACGTCATAGATATTGAGGTTGGCCTCATCGTTCAGCCGGAAAGATCGAACGTCGAAGTTGGTGGAGCCTACCGAGGTCATCATCCCGTCCACGATCATCACCTTGCAGTGGTACATGGTGGGCTGGTATTCATGGATCTGCACGCCCGCTTCCAGAAGCGGCCCCCACAGGCCGCGCGAAGCGCGCCGCACGGTCTCGGCGTCCATCTTCGCGCCGGGCATGATCAGCCGCACCTTGACGCCGCGCCGCACAGCGGCGACCAATGCATCGCCTGTCATGTCGTCGGGCACGAAGTAGGAGCTGGAGATGTCGATGCTGCGGGTGGCAGCTGTGATGGCGATCAGGTACATCATCAGCATGCTCTCGCTTCCGCTGCTTGGCGAGCTGGAGAACACCTGCGCGGCCTGGTTGCCGGCTGCCGGGACCATGGGGAAGTAATCCACACCGTGCAGCACGCGGCCGGTGGTTTTGACCCAGTTGTCCAGCATCACGCTTTGCATCTGCGACACCACCGGGCCCTGCACCTTGAAATGGGAGTCGCGCCAGTGGTCCGGGTCCTGGGCGTTTCCGGTCCACAAAGGCGCAATGCCCACGCCACCCGTGAATCCGGTGGCACCGTCCACGATCAGCAGTTTGCGGTGGGTGCGGTTGTTGATGCGGCCAAGGTTATACCAGCGCAGCGGGTGGTAGCGCTCGACCTCGACACCGGCCTCTTTCATCTTGTCGATGACCGAGGCCTCGATCTTGCCGCTGCCGATCCAGTCCATCAGTACATGCACTTTCACCCCGGCGCGAGCACGCTCGGCGAGGGCTTGCGCGAACTGGTCGCCGATCTCGCCGGACCAGTAGATATAGGTTTCGAACAGCACCGTTTTTTTCGCGCTACGTATCGAAGCGAGCATCGCCGGGAAGATCTGGTCGCCGTTGAGCAGCTCGGTGGCCTGGTTGCCTTGCAGAATGGAGGGGCCCAGCAGCAGGCCCATGGACTTGAGGAACTGCGGGTCGTCCACGCTGTAGAGGTGGGTGATCTCTGTTTTCAGCTTCTTTTCACCGGGCGCGAAGTTCACGACGAGGAGAGTGAGAAGCAAGGTTGCGAAGATGGTGCCGAATATGATTTTGAAGTTCATGTAATGGAGTTGTTGTTGTGATGGCGACGGCGTAAACGGCTGCCGCAGCGTTGTCCACCGTCGCGCCTGTGCCGGTCGCGACGCCAACGTAGCCAGTCAGTCCGCTGGTGACGCACCGGCCGTCCACCCGGGCCACTTCGGCCAAGTGCAGCGCCGCCTGATCGGCTGGCGCCCTGCTCATTGGCAATCAGGTTGAGGTTGATGTAACCCACATGCCGCCTTGACGGAGCTTGTCCCGCATCCGGGCCAATGTCGCATTGAAGATCCGCCCGGCACTGCGGTAGCTCACGATGGTGCCCATCTCGCCGGCGCCACCATATCTTCGCCACTGTCCATCTGACCGATGTAGTTGCGGTAGCGGGTCACGTTGGCGCCGTTGTTTTTGTAGACGTAGCGCCCGCTTGAGCTGCGAATGGATTCCATCGCCTTTTCATAACGCCGGAACCGGTGGCTGGGCGCCGTCTGCAGGCCCAGCTGGCACAGCACCTGCTGGCCAAATTCACGGTCGCCCTCCAGCCGGTCGCCGTAGGCGCTGCCGCCTATGGCCCAGAAACCTCATGACGGCACAGCGTGGACGACCAGGCCCACGGCGGCGATACGGTCCACCCGCTCGTAGGCGGGGGCGTCGAGCTCTTCGCCGAAAACATCGGGGTCGATCTCGCTGTAGTCCCAGCGCAGCCCCGCTTCCTTGAGGTGGGGTTTGACGCTGGCAAGGAAGGTGTCACGCCCGTTGATGATGGGCGCTCCGGTGTAGAGAATCATCATGCCGCCAGGTTTGAGCAGGGGCAGGCCCTCCACCAATATACGGGTCGATAGCCCGCCGCCAAACTCGCCGCCGCCGTGGCGGTAAAGACGTTCCTGCGGGTCCAGCAGATACGGGGGATTGGCCATGATCAGGTCGACAGGGGATTCGATGGGCGCATACAAATCACCCTCCAGAAAGCCGGCACCCGGGATGCCGGCAATGGCCACGTTGACGCGCGCGCAATCCAGCGCCGAGGCATTGATGTCAGTAAGCAGCAGTTCGGGTTCAGCACCGGCGCCGAGGGCGCGCAGTACTTTCCAGGCCTCCATACCGCCGGCCCCGCTGCCGCAGCCCAGGTCCACGATGCGCTCCAAATGGCATGAGGAGCCAGCAGCCAGGGTGCGCTTTATCAACCTGACAAAGCGGTAGGTGTCCGGGCCGAAAAACACGGCGTCTTCTCCGCCTGTTGGAAAGGCCGAGTGAACATAGATGGAATCGCCCAAGGTGGAAAAGCGCACCGTGCAATGCTGCAGGGCATCATCTCCCGCGCGTACTGCGCCACTTTCTTCAAGCAGCCTCATGGCGGCATCAGGCAGCAGTGAGCGTTCAAAGGGCCGGCTCCAGCCAAAAATGTCGCGCAGGCACAGGGCCAGTTCAGCGCCGGACCGCGCATTGACGCGTGCATGCGTTGCGGGCGTGGCTGTCGTAAAGCGGTACCCCTCTTCCAGCAGCCATTGACCCAGTCGTGCAAGCGGACGCATACGCGAAGCGTCGGGTACGTGTTCGCCGATGGCGGCTGTGTCGATGCGCATGATTGTCTGCGACAGGAAAATCGCAACTCCAAGTCTTGGGTGTCGGGGGTACTGAAGCCTCAATGTAGGTGCAGCGGTGCGCATCTACTTGTAGACCGCGCCGCGACCTGACGTCAGCGTTTTCCTACTTCGCTGCGGCGCCTGCGTAACCTTCCACGCTCCACCAGGCTGGCAACAGGGGCCGGATTTCAGCGCGGCCAAAGCGATCATCCATGAGGTGGATCACGCCTTCGTCCGTCAGGGTGCGGATCACCCGGCCTGCGGCCTGCACCACTTTTTGCAGGCCCGGGTAGAGGTAGGTGTAGTTGTAGCCCGAGCCAAACACCGCAGCCATGCGCTCTTTCATTTGCTCGTTCACCAGGTTGACCTGCGGCAGGCCGAGCGTCGCGATGAAGGCACCAATCAGGCGTTCGCCGGGCAGGTCAATGCCTTCGGCGAAGCTGCCGCCCAGTACGGCAAAACCTATTCCCTGGCCACCCGGGTGAAACCGGGCAAGAAATGCGTCGCGCTCGGTCTCGCCCATCTTGCGTGATTGCTGCCAGGTGGCGATTCCTGCGTGGCTTTGCGCGAACCCGGCAGCGACCTGCTCCAGGTAGTCGTAACTGCTGAAGAAGGCCAGGTAGTTGCCCGGCCGCGCATGGTATTGCCGCGCCATCAGCGCGGCGATGGGCGCAAGCGAACGCTGCCGATGGGTGTAGCGGGTCGAGATGTGGCGCGACACCTGCACCGACAGCTGCTCCGCGCGAAAGGGTGAGCCCACCTCCATGGCCACCGTGTCTTCAGGCAGACCCAGCATGCCGGTGTAGTAATCAGTCGGGCTGAGCGTGGCGGAGAACAACGCGGCCGACCTGGCTGCTGCAAACCGGCTTGCCAGAAAGGGGGCTGGCACCACATTGCGCAGGCACAGGGTGGAATGAGCCTTGCCGTCCGGCCCGGTAGACAAGGTCACGTCGAACAGGGAGTGCTGGCCAAACTGCTCGCCCAGGCGGGAGAACCGCAGTACCTCGAACAGAAATTCCTGCAGCCTCGCGTCCAGGCTGCCGGGCGCCGCGCTTTCCTGGTCCATGAGGGCCGATGTTGCCTGCAGCATAGCGCTGCTGAATTTTTGCGGCAGCGTGGGGTAGACCTGATAGCCAGTTTCCTGGTCGCGGTGCAGTTCGGTCCAGGCGCGGCCCAGTTTGTCGAGTGCTTTTTTGAGCGCTGCGGGCGCCGCCTTTTTAGCGGCCCTGAGGCTGGATTGATTCAGTTCGGCCGAATACATCTTGCGGGCCCGCTCCACCAAGTTGTGGGCCTCGTCCACCAGCAGGCTAACCCGCCACTGGTTGGCCATGGCAAGGCTATGAAGCATGGCGGTCATGTCGAAGTAATAGTTGTAGTCGCCCACCACCGCATCGGCCCAGCGCACCAGATCCTGACCCAGGTAGTAGGGGCAGATGTTGTGGGCCAGGGCGATCTCCCGCAGGGCGGGCTTGTCCAGCGTGGCCGCTTCAACGGCGGCGCTTCTGGCAGCCGGCAGGCGGTCATAGAAGCCTTTGGCCAGGGGGCATGAGTCGCCGTTGCAGGCTTTGTCGGGATGCTCACAGGCTTTGTCGCGCGCGACCAGTTCAAGCACGCGCAGCGGCCTTGGCGCGCCGTGCATGACGCGCGCCAGGGCGTCGAGCGCCAGGCGCCGGCCCGGCGTCTTGGCCGCAAGGAAGTAGAGCTTGTCCAGCTTTTGCGAAGGCATCGCCTTGAGCAGCGGGAAAACCGTACCCACCGTCTTGCCAATGCCTGTGGGCGCCTGCGCCAGCACGCAGCGGCCGGAACTGGCGGATTTGTACACGGCCTCCGCCAACTCGCGCTGGCCAGGGCGGAATGATTCATGCGGAAATTGCAGCGCAGCCAGCGTGGCATCGCGCGCCTGGCGGTGCGCCTGCTCCTGCTTGGCCCATGCCAGAAATCGCTCGCAATGTTCTTCAAAAAATTGCTGCAGCGCGGCTGAGGTGAAGCACTCGACCAGCAGCGTCTCTTTCTGGCTGCTAATGTCCAGGTACACCAGCGCAACGTTTAAGTCTTGCAGCCCCAGCTTGCTGCACAACAACCAGCCATAAACCTTGGCCTGCGCCCAATGCAGCGCACGGTGATTGGCCCGCATGGCGGCGAGGTCCCCCCGGTACGTCTTGATTTCCTCCAGCTGATTGAGTTGCCCGTCGTAGCCGTCGGCGCGTCCGCGCACGCTGAGGTTTTTGTAGTCGCCCGTGAGGCTCAACTCGCACTCGTAATGGCCCCCGCGCCTGGCCGTGACCAGCTTGTGGCCCAGCATCCCCTCCTGCGCAGAGGGAGAAGGCGTGAAACGAAGGTCCAGGTCGCCACGTTTGGCCGTGAACTCGCACAAGGCGCGCACAGCGACCACATAGGGAAAGGCTTGCGCCTGCACTGTGCCGGTGATTGCTCCGCCTGGGTGATCCATCCGCCTGCCTTGTGGTTGCGCGCGCGCCCTACCGCAGGCGCCGGACTTCATTTTGCCTGCCGGAGGCTGCCAGCTGGCCGCAGGGTCAACAGGCGTTTGGGGAGTGCCTTTGCAGGCACTCGTTGAAAAGCGCTACCGACACATCACCATAACCGGCCCCAACAGCAGGGATCGCGCGCAAGCTGCTACTGTGCTGGTTGACGGCGGCGGCGAAAAAATCTTGGGACATGCCATGCCAAAACAGTTTGTCGCTTCGCACCCAATGCTCAGCCACCCGCCAGCGAAACTGGCCGGGCACCATCATCCAGCTGTTGACCGTGCAGGATTGCCCATCTTCACCGGGCGAAGCCGTCACCAGGTTGTAGTGGTCGCCGTCCCACACCAGGAGCGTGCACGGAAAGAACAGGTAGATGAATTCATTGATGCCACTGTGGCGATGCTTGGCCCCCCTTTCGTCGCCTGCCGCACTGCGGCGCCTGCGCTTTACGATACGCTGGTGGTCACCGGCGGCTTCCCTGACTGTGGTCTGGCTGGCTTGTACGGCGGCTGCAGGCGCGGGCTCAGTTGCGGTGCCTTGGCAGGGAGCCTCGTGCAACCGGGCCTCCAGAACCCTTTTCCAGTTGGAGGGTTGCACGAAGCTGCGCTGATGGATGCTGACGCTGTCGTCGTCAAATCCCAGTGCCAGCATTTCGGCCCCGAGCGCACCGAAATATCCGTTCCAGTCAAACCCCGCCTGAGGGGTGGCAATCACCCAGATCAGGCCAAGGCGCTTGACGCATGGCAACTCCTGCGCGTCGGTACCATTTTCTGACTCCTCTGCGGTAAACCTGGGCGGCGCAAATGCCCGAACCTCGATCCCGTCGCCGGTCGTGAGCAAAACGCGCGTGCCGTGCACCCACGCACCAACGACTGCACCTGGCAACGCCAGTTGCGAGGCTGCAGCAACGGGCAGCGGTAACCGGCGAACCGCCTGCACATCCGCCAAGGCCTGCTCTGACATGTGACTCAGGAACGCGCCTTGGGCTTGTGCTTGCACGCCGGCCACTACCGGCGGCAAACAGGACGTCGAATCGATACGCTTGATCATGGTGGTGGGGTTGGCGTGATGGATGCAGTTACGAAAGAGCTCCGGGCGCAAAAACTTCAGACCCTTGGCTGCGCGGTTCTGCAATCGTCTTTCGTCAGGCTCTGCAGCTCAATCCGCCGCATGGACAGATCGGGATTCTTTTGGCTTAGGTGCTGAGCCTAGTCCGGCAGTGGCCATGGGCATGCGGCACAGCCATCGACTCGCATGACGGGTTCTAGCCGCAGGAACTAGGCCTGGGGGCCGGAAGACAAAACTATCAGGCTTGCGCGCGGGACCACGGTGGGCCAATGGCAGCCCGGCACCACCACTAACAGTGGACGGTCTGTTAGTTCCGTCGACCCGGTACCTTTTGGGTCGACAAGGGCGTTGCGCATGTCCCTTCCTGCCCATACGATCAATTGATCATGACGTCAAACACCCCCTCCCCATTGAATTCTGTGACCAGCGAGCCAGGCGCATCCATTGCCAGCCTTAAATTCCTGGTGGTCGAAGACCATTACCTGGTGCGAGAAGGCCTGAAGCTTGCCATCCTGCAAATGGACCGGCACTCAACCGTGCTGGAGGCCGAATCCGTGTCGGAGGCAGCGGACCTCTACCGCGCCAACCCGGACATCGATCTTGTCCTGCTGGATCTTGGACTGCCCGGCACGACTGGGATGAGCTCTCTGGTGTCGCTGTATGAATCGTGCCCTGACGCCCGCGTCGTCGTGATTTCCGGGACCCATGATCTCAAAACGGTTCGCGCGGCGCTCAAGCGAGGCATTCTCGGGTTCATTCCCAAACTGTCGGGCTCCACGCCGCTGTCCAACGCACTGCGATTTGTCCTCAACGGTGACATCTACGTCCCCCCTGAAGTTTTCAACGAAGAGGACGAAGACGTTGTTCTTGCCTCCGCCCCTGCCGCCCCGCCCCCACCCGCTCTCGCCAATCGCGCAAGCGCCAAAACACCCAAGGACGCCGGGCTGACAACACGACAGATCGAGGTGCTGGGCTTGTTGCTTGAAGGGAAATCGAACAAGCAGATCTGCCGCGATCTGGGACTTGCGATGGGGACCGTCAAGAGCCACGTTGCCGCCATCCTCCAGGTGCTGGGCAGCTCATCGCGCGCGCAAGCCGTGGTGTCGGTAGAAGACCTGGGCTGGCGGCCGATGATTCTGGAAGGCAGCATGACCACTTCGCCCGCGACGGCGCCCACCGCTGCTCCCTCTACGACACCGTCAGGACTTTAAGCCGGGTTTGAGGTTCAGCAACTGAGCCATCAACGACTTGAGCCGCCCAGCTGGCAGCGGCTTGTACAGGAACGGTAGCTGATGCTCCTTGATTTCCCGCGCCGTCTTCAATGACCGGTCGCCCGTCACGATCAGGGCTGGCGTGGCAATCCCATACCGCGCACGCAGATCAGCCACCAGCGTGGTTCCCGCCTCGCCATGGGCCAAGCGTAAATCTGACACGATCAAGTCGACTGGCGACGACGCCGCGGAC
>JACMQX010000264.1 GCA_014376765.1 Ramlibacter sp.
CTGCAGCTGCTGCGCCCGGTACCCGTCACGGCCTGGCTGCCGCTGTCGATGATTTTCTTTGGCATCGGGCCGAGTGCGGCGGTGTTCCTGGTGTTTCTGGGGGCGTTCTATCCCATCGTGTTCAACACGACTTTCGGCGTCCGTTCGGTGGACAACCGCCTGTTTGAAGCGGCCGCCATGCTGGGCTGCACCGGCTCATCGCTGTTCCGCCAGGTCGTGTTGCCTGCCTCCCTGCCAGCCATACTGAACGGGCTGCGTCTGGGCCACGGCTTTGCGTGGATCCTGATTGTGGTGGGCGAGATGACCGGTGTTCAACAGGGCCTGGGCGCCACCATCATGGATGGCCGCATGCTGTCGCGCTGCGAGCTCGTGATCGCCGGTATGCTGGTGATCGGCATCGCCGGCTTCACCACCGACCGGGTACTGGTGATGCTCAATAACCACGTCCTCAAATGGAGCCCGCAGCACCGTGTCTGAACCCACCAGCGATCTTTCCCCACCACCGTCCCCAGAAAAACATCCGCTGCCTGTGTTGTCCGTAAGGCAGCTGGGTAAAACCTTCCGCATGGGCGACCGGCAAACGCAGGCGCTGCATGACATCAACCTGAGCGTCAACAAAGGGGAATTTGTCTGCCTCATTGGGGCCTCCGGTTGCGGCAAGTCCACCTTGCTGCGGGTTCTTGCCGGCTTTGAAACGGCCACCACCGGCACGGTGGAAATGTATGGCAAGCCGATTACCGGTCCCGGCCCGGAGCGCGGCATGGTGTTCCAGGATTTCGGATTGTTTCCCTGGCTGACGGTGAAGGAAAACATCGCCTTTGGGCCGCATCAGCGCGGGCTGCCAAAGGCTAACCTGGACGAACTCGCCAACAAATACATGCACATGGTCGGCCTCGAGAAATTCTCTGACTTTTACCCGGGCCAACTGTCTGGCGGCATGAAGCAGCGAGTGGCCATCGCCCGCGTGTTGGCCAATGAGTGCGAGGTGCTGTTGATGGACGAGCCATTTGGCGCGCTGGACGCCCTCACCCGCGAAAAGCTTCAGCAAGATCTGCTGGAAATCTGGGAGCGCACCCGGCTCACCATCATCTTCGTCACCCACTCGGTGGAAGAAGCGGTGATGCTGTCGGACCGCGTGGTGGTCATGACCGCCGGTCCCGGCCGCATCGAGCAGGACGTGCCGCTGCACCTGGCACGCCCGCGGGACATCGTTGGCATTGAGTTCAACCAGGTGCGCCGCGATGTCACCCAACTGTTGACCAGTCATGTGTCGATGAAGGTTGCAGCATGACCGCCGTCTACCGGGGGATGGATCAGGCCGCCCTGGATGCCGGCTACAACAACAGCCTGGCAGTAGCCAACAGCGCGAAGCTGATGGCGGGCTACGGCGTGTTGAGCGAACAGATGCGGCTAAGCCCAGGCGCCAGAACCGGTCTGCGCTACGGCCCTGCGCCGCGCAACCTGATCGACTACCTCCCCGCTGCCAGCCCGGGGCCGCTGCTTGTTTTCATCCACGGCGGTTACTGGCAAGCACGCGCCAAGGAAGACTTCACATTCCTGGCCAAAGGCCCGCTGGCGCTTGGCCTGCATGTGGCCCTGGTCGGCTACACCTTGGCGCCCGACGCCAGCTTGGCCACCATCGTCGATGAAGTCCGCAGCTCCATCAGGTGGTTGCATTCGAATGCTGCGCAATGGGGCGCTGACACGAACCGGATCGTTGTGTCTGGTTGGTCTGCAGGCGGCCACCTCACGGCCATGTGCATGGACGAGCCGGGTGTGATCGCAGGCCTGGCGCTCAGCGGCGTCTATGACCTTGAACCCGTGCGGCTAAGTTACCTCAACGCCAAACTGAAGCTGGAAGCGTCAGATGTGAAGCAGGTAAGTCCTGCGCTGTTGCCACCCAGCGCGCGGCCGTTGACCGTTGCTTATGGCACCGCAGAGTTGCCGCAGTTGCAGCGCCAGTCCCGGGAGTTCTTTGCCATGCGTGAGCGCGCTGGCGCGCCGGGGGCTTTACTGCCGCTGGAGGGGCTTGACCATTTCACTGTTCTGGAAGATTTCGCGAGCCCGCAAGGCGCACTGGCCCTTGCGGCCAGGCAGTTGGGCTCGCTCAGTCCGTACGCGGGGTGACCCGTGCGTGCTCGCTGATGCCGATCACGTTGAAGAAAGCCGCGACGAGGCGGTGGACTTCGCTGAACTGAACTTGCCTGCCCTCCGCCTGGCGTGAAGTCACCCAGTTAAGCAGCGTGCCGGCGGCAGAAAAGTCGACGCGAATCAGCTTGGTGCAGGAGATCACCATGATGTCGGCGCCCGCCAGCCGGGCCTCCAGTTTGTCGAGGGCGGCTGTGGCATCGCCCAAAATCTGCCCGGCCAGTTCCACACCGGTGATGTTCGACGAGTGCGAGCTTTGCGACTGCATCGCCGTGTCCCCATAAGTGCTGCTGGGGCTGGACGGCAGGGAATCATAGAAGGCCTCCCCAATGACGGTGTGACCCGGCAGGTAGCCGCCATCGGTGTCCAGCGGCTTGTATTCGCAGAGGGCGCTCTCCCATGAAGGCGGCGACACTTCGTATGTGACGCAGTAGTCCAGCGCCACCAGCTCGAATTCATCGGGCCGGTGGGTGACCCGCAACACTTCCATGCGCAGCCGCCACCATTGCTCGTTGATGGACTTGTTGCCCGAGGGCGTTGCGGCCTGCATCAGCTTGTCAAGGCTCTCAGCGCCCATGAAGCGCAGCTGGAATGGCTGGGCTCCCCACTCTGCAAGGAGTTTGCGCAGCGGCTCCACCGCCGCATCCTCGATGGTCACCAGGCGTGACCAGTCCAGTCGCCAGGGTTGCGCTACCTTGCCAAGCGCCGCAATGAGCACGGCCAGTGACTGGACGCCCAGGGTGCTGGCACTGGTCCAGTGCGCTGTCTGCGTTGCGGCAGACTGGGCCGCAGCCGGCGCGGCGGCCATGCGGCCCACCATGTCGGGAATCGAAAACCACATCGGCGCTGAACGCCCGAAGCGGCCGGCGAAATCGATGGCAGCACTTTCAAAGCGGTCCTGCTGGCCCGTGGCACGGTACAGGTCGAAAAGCGTCATCCAGGTTTCATCGTGGTCGCCGCGCGTGCCTGTCGGTCCGAGAGCGTCAAGCAAGCCGGCCTCGGCGCCGCTATCGTCGCCATTGGCAAAGCGGATCGAGGCTTCTTCCAGCTCGGGGTCGTGGGCGAATTCATCCACCTCAATGGCAAAAAGCTTGGATGCGGAAAAGCCGGTGGCTGAGCCGTCGTAACTACCGGCCAGCCCGCCCACCTGCGGCGCGTTGCCGGCAGCGGCAGCAGACGAGGTTGACCTGGCCGGAGCTGGCGGCATGCCCAGCGGCGCACGCGTCTTTGCAGATTGCAGGGGCGCCGGGTCGGTCCGGGCATAGGACGCATTCGGTGCCGGCACCGGGGCGGACGTAGAACTGCTGCCCCCCGACTGCCCCTGTGAAGACAGCGGGAAGTTGGCGCGCAGCGACGAGTCGCCGTGCTTGGTCTTCCACCACTGCATGGACATCTGGGCTTCGATCTCATCGATCTTCTTGAGCGTCATGGCCCTGTCGTCGGGCTTGGACGGCATGGAGCTCTGGAAGAAGGAGGGACGCGCCGTCGGGTCCTGGCCCGCCATGGCTTCACGGCGGCGCATCTTGCGAAGCATGTCGAACTCGCGCTTGCGCACGAAGTCGTTACGCCGCTTGCGCTCGATCATCTCCTTGAGCATCTGCTTGCTGTAGTTGCTCTCCCGGTCCGACTCCTGCTGGTCCAGATCGGCCCAGTTGGTCGTCGGATTACGGACGAACTTCACCACCTTGGACAGCAAGCCGGCGTTTTCGTCTTTTGCCATGGGTGAGGTCAGATGCCTGGAGTGAAAGAGACCATGTTAGCCAGATGCCAGGTCAGTCCCCGAACATCTTCTGCTTCAGCTCGCGCCGCTGCTGGGCTTCCAGCGACAGCGTGGCCGTGGGACGCGCCAACAGGCGGCCGACACCGATAGCTTCGCCGGTTTCGTCGCAATAGCCGTAGTCGCCGGAATCAATGCGCTGGATCGACTGCTCGATTTTCTTGAGCAGCTTGCGCTCGCGGTCGCGCGTGCGCAGTTCCAGGGCGTGCTCTTCTTCAATGGTGGCGCGGTCAGCCGGGTCGGGCACGATCACGGTATCTTCACGCAGGTGCTCGGTGGTTTCACCGGCGCTGTTGAGGATTTCGGTCTTGAGCACCGACAGCTTGTGGCGGAAAAATGCCATCTGCTTGTCGTTCATGTACTCGGCGTCGGGCATGGCCAGGACTTCGGCGTCGTGCATCTGGTCGGCCGACTTGGTCTTCCAGTTGTTGGCGAGCTTGGGGTCTTTTTTGACGGCCACGTGCGGCGGCGGGGTGAGCACCGGCGTCGACGGAATCTGCGTGTAACTGGCTTTGGCTGCGGTAGACGCCACAGCCTGGGCCATGGACGGAACGGTCAACTGCTGCAGGCGGGACGTGCGGACGGGTTTGGGCGGGGCAACGGGTGCTGCGGGTGCTGCCTTGGGGGCGTCTGCCTTGGCGGCGGGCTTTTCAGCCGCGGCGGAGGGCTCGGATTTGTTTTTCACAGGGGGTTTCAACGCTTTCGTGTCCGGGGACTTTGATTGGGATAAGTGGGCCACTGCTGTCTTGGCAATTGCCTTGGTGGCAGGAGCCTTGGTGACCGCGGGCTTTGTGGCGGCTGGTTTTACTACGGGTTTAACCGCAGGCTTGGCCGCTGCTACTTTTTTGGGCGCTTGTTTTGCCGTTTTTCCGGCGGGGCCTTTTAAAGCCGGCTGGCTGACTGCTTTCGGTTTGGCTACGGGTTTAGCCGCAGGTTTGGACGTTTTCGCTGCCGGCCTGGCTGCCGGTTTGGAGGACTTTTTGGCCGGAGCCGCTTTGCCTGCAGGTTTGGTAGCCGCTTTTTTAGCTGCCGGTTTGGCCGCTGGCTTGGCAGCGGGCCTGGTTTTGGCGACCGGCTTTTTCATGGGGGCCTTTGTTATTTTCACTGCGGCTTTCACGTCTTGTCTCCTCGCGAAACGGGCCCCCGGCCAGTCTTCCCGGCCGGATGCTCATCTGGATTGTTTTGATGGGCTTGCGTCATCGTTCACCCGAGTTATACCCTGAAGTTATACCCTGAAGTCGACGCTTTCAGGCGCCGCCCGGTGGCAGCCACCGGCGCGCGATTGTATCGGCATAACAGGAACGAGTCCGCGCGAGCGCCCGCCAGCCTCAAACCAGACACTGCTCCAGTCCCTGAAGAAAGATGTCCTTGGGCAGTTCCAGCCCGATAAAGACCATCTTGCTGTTTCGCACTTCATCGTCGGCCCACTTGGGGCCCAGGTCGCTGCCCATGAGCTGGTGCACGCCCTGGAAGATGACCTTGCGGTCCGTGCCCTGCATGCTGAGCACGCCTTTGTAACGCAACATGCGCGGGCCGTAGATATTGACGATGGCACCCAGAAAATCTTCCAGCCGGGCTGCATCGAAGGGCCGTTCGGACTTGAAGACAAAGCTCTTCACATCATCATCGTGGTGATGGTGGCGGCCACCCTGGCCGTCCTTGGCGGAGTGCGAGGGGTGGTCGCAATGCTCGCCTGGGGCGTGGTTATGACCTTCGTGACCTTCATGGCCTGCCTCTTCGGTCAGAAAGTCCGGGTCGATGTCCAGTTTGGCATTGAGATTGAAGCCCCGCAGATCAAACACATCGGCAATGGCCACGTCGCCGAAGTGCACCGCCTTTTGCGGCGCACGCGGGTTCATGTGCTTGAGGCGGTGCATCAGCGCGTCCACCTCCTCGGCTGCGACGAGGTCAGTCTTGCTGATGAAAATCTGGTCGGCAAAGCCCACCTGGCGGCGCGCCTCCTGGCGCTCGTTCAGCTGCGTGGCGGCATGCTTGGCGTCCACCAGGGTCAGGATGGAGTCCAGCAGGTAGCTCTCGGCGATTTCCTCGTCCATGAAAAAGGTTTGCGCCACCGGGCCGGGGTCAGCCAGACCGGTGGTCTCGATGACGACGCGGTCAAAGTCCAGCAGACCCTTTCGCTTTTTGGCAGCCAGCAATTGCAGCGTGGCGCGCAGGTCTTCCCGGATGGAGCAGCAGATGCAGCCGTTGCTCATCTGGATGATCTGCTCCTTGCTTTCAGTGACCAGGATGTCGCTGTCGATGTTTTCCTCGCCGAACTCGTTCTCGATAACGGCGATCTTCTGGCCGTGCGCCTCTTCCAGCACTCGCTTGAGCAGGGTGGTTTTGCCGGAGCCAAGGAAGCCGGTGAGGATGGTGGCAGGAATGAGACTCATGGGATGCGCCTAAAAACGACAATATCCGCAATTTTATCGGGCAATGCAAGCCCTTATGCGTACCGAGATATCCATTGGTGCCTGGGACCGGCTTTGTCTGAAAGCTGCATTTCGCCCCAGCGGGTCGCAACACCCTTCACGGTTGGGCGCGCGGCTTATTGAGTCGTCTTACCGCTTCAAAACGACCAGGCCTTTCAAATACTCCCCTTCGGGGAAATTGATCGTCATCGGATGGTCCGGCGCGCCGCCCATGCGCTCGCTGATGTAGCCGTCCACACCCGCATCGGTCCCGGCCGACGCCACGATCTTGTGGAACAGGTCCGCGCTGATGCCGCCGGAACACGAATAGGTGAACAGCACGCCGCCGGGCTCCAGCAGCTTGAAGGCCAGCCGGTTGATGTCCTTGTAGGCGCGGGCAGCCCGCTCGGCATGGGCGGCCGTCGGCGCCAGTTTGGGCGGGTCCAGGACGATGGCGTCAAACGTGCGCCCCGCATCAATAAAGCTTCGCAGCGAGGCATTCACATCAGCGTCCATGAAGGTGGCCCGGGCCGTGTCAAAGCCGTTCAGCGCGACGTTGGCAGCGGCACGCGCAAGGGCCGGGCCCGATGAATCGATGGAAGTGACATGCGCCGCGCCGCCAGACAAGGCCGCCACGGTGAAGCCGCCGGTATAGCAATAACAGTTGAGCACGCGCTGGAACTGCAGCCGCCGGGCATAGGAGGCGAACTTCATGCGGCTGTCGCGCTGGTCAAGGTAAAAACCGGTTTTGTGGCCAGTGGCCACGTCCAGGGTGAGTTGCCAGCCATTTTCCTTGAGCGTGAGTTCGGTTGCGCCATCGCCGTGCAGCCAGCCGGCGACGCTGGGCAGGCCTTCCAGCGCACGGGCGCTGGCGTCGGAACGTTCATACAGGCGCGACAGGCCGGTTTCTTTCAGCAGGGCATCAGCCAGCGCACTTTTCCAGCGTTCGGCGCCAGCAGCCAGGAACTGTGCGACCAGTGTGTCGCCGTAACGGTCAACGATCAGCCCCGGCAGCCCGTCCGACTCGCCGTGCACCAGACGCATGCTGTCGCTGGCGATGTCAAAGCGCGAACGTGCCCGCACTGCACGCGACACGGCGGCCGCGAGAAAGGACGCATCGATGCGTTGTGTTTCATCAAAGCTCCAGACCCGCGCGCGGATGCCCGAGGCCGGGCTGAATGCAGCCCAGGCGAGGAACTTGCCGTCATGCGCTTCGACCCGCACTGTTTCGCCGGCATCAGCGCCGCCGCGGGCAATGGCCGATTCAAAAATCCAGGGATGGCGGCGCAGCAGGGATCGTTCCTTGCCTTCCTTCAGACGGATGGTTTTCATGCGGCCTATTGTCGCGGCAGGGTCACAGGCAGAGACCGCCTATAGCGCAAGTGGCACAAATGCGCCGGGGCCAAAGAGGAATGCCGTGGGCGGACGCGGCCGCCGAATCAAGTCAGGCGCGGTAAAGGCCGATATGTTGTACTGCTTACAGGAGACTCCATAAAAATGTCGTTAAAGCAACGCTGGTACGGCGCGTGGATTGCTGTGCTGGTCGCCCTGGTCTGCGTCCTGATGGCGCCCCTTGCGCAGGCACGAACGGTGCTGGATCTGGACGTCACACGCCAGCCGGTGCCCCTGCTCGATTGGGGAGATGAATGGCTGGACGCCACCGGCAAAGCCACCCCTGCCAACGTTGATGCCAATGGCGTCCTGGCCTGGCAGCCCACTCGCCAGGGCGCCATCTACCCGCTCACGACCGGCCAGGCCCTGTGGATCCGGTTTACCGTGCCGCCCGCGCCGGACAGCGAGCGCTGGTACCTGGAGGTGCCGCTGTCTTCCGTGAACCGGGTCTCGCTCTATACACGGGACAACGCGGGCGCCTGGAACGAGCAGCGAGCCGGCGACACCATCGCAGTGAGCGCCTGGCCGGTGCCGCACCGCCACCCGCTGTTGCCGGTCATCGTGTCGGCCGAAGAGCCGCGGCGCTACCTGCTGCGCATTGAAAACCCCACCGCTTTCGGCGTGCCGCTGAACTTTGTGAGCGAGAGCCACCTGAGCCGCAGCGAACAACGCACCTCGCTCATCCTCGGTATTTACTTCGGCCTGGCCGGGCTGGCGGTGATGATCTCGGCGCTGAGCGCCGTGTCCCTGCGCGACTCGGCCTACGCCCTGTACGCCCCAACGGTGGCGCTGATGGCGCTGACGCAGGCGAGCATCACCGGCATCGCCGGCCTGCACCTGTGGCCGGACTGGCCGGTTTGGAACGATCTGGCACCTGTTGTTTTACCCGCGCTGACAGCGGTGCCCATGATGCTTTTTGTGTCGGCGGTGGTGTCCATGCCCGAGCGTTCATGGCGCTTTCACCGGACGCTGCAAGGCCTGGCGGTTCTCGGCCTGCTGCTCGCATTGGTCACTGTGCTGGTGGACTCATCCTTGCGCACCCGCCTAGTGGTGCCCTACCTGCTCGTCTCCCAGCTTGCCATGGTCATTGCCTTCCTCTGGGCCTGGCGCCGGGGGGACCGATATGCAGGCTGGGTGACGCTGGGATTTTTGCCGGTGCTGCTGACGGCCGCCTGGCCAATCGCCCGGGCCGCAGGCCTGGCACCCAGCAGCTTCATGACCACCTACGGCATGCAGTTGGGCATTGCCTTTGAGCTGCCGGTCCTGCTAGTCGCGCTGATGCTGCGCAGCCAGCAGCGGCGCGAGCACAACCGCCGCATCCACGGCTTGGACCGGATGGACCCCGCCACGGGCCTCATCAACGGCCATGTGTTCACCGAACGGCTGGTGCGGATGATCGCGCGGTCAACGCGGCTTCGCCACCAGGGCGCGATGCTGTTGATTGACATCGTCAATGTCGAGCAGATCCAGCGGGACTTTGACCGGCGCTCGGCTGAGGAACTTCCGCTGCGCGTTGCCGGGCGGCTGCTATCCGCGACGCGCGAGATTGACAGCGTGGCGCGCCTGTCGGAGCTGCGTTTTGCGATGCTGCTGGAAGGCCCGCTCACGCCGGAAGAAGCCGTGGCGGCCGGGCCACGCGTGGTGGCACGTTGCCTCATGCCGTTCAAGGACAAGTCGCCGGACTGGGTGGCGCAGTTGCGCGTGGCGCAGGCGCTGGTGCCGCTGGACGGGCTGGATGCCGCGACGCTGCTGGAGCGGCTGGCCGGCGTGCTGGCAGGTGTGCCCCGCGAGAGCAGGCGGGCGGTGTTTTCGCTGAGTGAGAAGCCTGAGAGCTCAAGCACCGCGCCGGCGATGACGGCTTGAGCTCAAGTCTTGCCGCGCGAAAGCTTCGCGCGCGGATGCGCCGCGTCATAGGCCTTGGCCAGATGCTGGAAGTCCAGCCGCGTGTAGACCTGGGTGGTGCTGATGTTGGCGTGGCCCAGCAGCTCCTGCACAGCGCGCAGGTCGCTGCTGGACTGCAGCACATGGCTGGCAAATGAATGGCGCAGCATGTGCGGATGCACGGGCGTGGCAAGCCCGGCCATCAGGCTGCGCCGCTTCAGGCGCTGCCAGATCGACTGGGCGGTGAGGCGCGTGCCGTTGCGACCCATGAAAAGTGCCGCCTGGGGCGGGCTTACCCTGGCTGACGACCCGGCGCGGGCGTCCGACGGGGCCACCGCCACCCCTGGCAATGAGCCCCCGTGTGCACCCCCCGCACGCAAAGCCAGCCAGTGCGCCAGCGCCTCCATCGCCTTGCTGCCCACTGGCACCGTCCTGCGCTTGCCGCCCTTGCCCAGCACATGGGCCTCAGCGGCCTGCATGTCGACCCAGCCTTTGGCAGTGCTGGAGGCCTGTGCGTCCAGCCCCACCAGCTCCCCGACGCGCAGGCCGCAGCCGTACAGCAGCTCCACCATGGCTGCATCACGCGCTTCCAGCCAGGGGTCGGCCTCTTCGTTGCTGTACACGGCCAGTTGCACTGCGTCGTCCACACTCAGCGCCTTGGGCAGCGGCTTGGCTGCCTTGGGAGCGCGCACGTCCTGCACCGGGTTGGCTGCCACCAGGCCTTCGCGGCCCAGCCAGGTGTAGAAACCGCGCCAGCCCGACAGGATCAGCGCAATGCCGCGGCCGCTGCGGCCACCACCATGCATCTGTGCCACCCAGCGGCGGATGTGTGTGTTGTGCACCTGCGTGAGCTCAACGCCAGCGCCGGCTGCGTAGCCGGCCAGCTTTTGCAGGTCCAGTGAATACAACTCGACCGTACGTGCGGCCAGGCGTTTTTCTACCCTCACATGCTCGAGGTAGCGCTCGGCCAGGTCCATGTGACTTACCTCAGCCGCGACAGCGCGGAGCTGGCCAACTCGGCAATGCGTTCCAGAAAGTCGGTGCCCATTCCGTCGTGAAAGCGCTGCGGGTCGGGCGAGGCCAGCACCAGCATGCCAAAGGCCGGGGCGGAGCTGCTGACGGCACCCACGCGCAGCGGGATCAGCGCCACCGACAGCGCTACGTCCGGGTCGCCCAGCCACTTGACGGCTTCAAAGCCGGAGTTGACGCCGCAGTAAGCTGAGGTGAGCGAGGAGGCAAAGGTTCTGGCGTCATCGCTCACGCCCTGGGTAAACACCTCTTCGGCAAAGTCAGCCTTGAGGTCCCACAACCGGATGGCGACCTGCGGCACCAGGAACTGGGCGCGGATCTCGCCAGTGATCTGCTGGGGCAGCTCGCGCGCGTCCTGCGTCAGGAACAGGTTGCGCGCCCAGCGCTGCAGCTTGTCGGAAATGATGACGTTGTCGTTGCCATTGCGGATCATGTCCATCACGCGGTGCTCCAGCTGCTTGATCTTGTCGCGCAGCATCTCGGCCTGGCGCTCCTGCAGGCTGACGGCGCGGTTGCCGTGCGGGCTGTTCAGGTGCACCGAGGCCAGCAGCTCGGCGTGGCGCTCGAAGAAGTCCGGCGTGTTGGCCAGGTAGTTGGCAATGTCATCTTCGGTGATGGGGTGCATGGCGTTGGCGTTGTTGTTGCTGATGTTCACAAGTTCTCCGGTATGTCGATTTCGCCTTCAAAGACGGTGGTGGCGGGGCCGGTCATGAACACGGGGGAATGACCACCTGCCCATTCAATGGTGAGTATGCCGCCGCGCGTCTGCACGTCCACCCTCGGTTCCAGCAAGCCCCAGCGGATGCCCGCCACCACGGCCGCGCAGGCGCCGGTGCCGCAGGCCAGCGTTTCGCCGGCGCCGCGCTCGTACACCCGCAGGCGGATCCGCGTGCGGTCCAGCACCTGCATGAAGCCGGCGTTGACGCGTTTGGGAAAGCGCGGATGGTTTTCTATACGCGGGCCCTGCACAGTAACGGGGGCAGTGTCTACATCGTCCACCAGCTGCACAGCATGCGGATTGCCCATGGACAGCACGGCGACAGCCACGATCGGCGAGTCGGGGTAAGAGCTCACCGCGAGCCGCCAGGTCTGGCCGTCATGGGCCTGCTCGGGGCTGAGGCCAGCCATGTCAAAGGGGATCAGTTCAGGCTCGAACACCGGCGCGCCCATATCGACCGTGACGCGGCCGTCGGCATTCATGCGCGGCTCGATCACGCCGGACAGCGTCTTGACCTTGACGGCCTGAAGATCGGTGAGGCCATGCTCCCGCACATAACGCAGAAAGCAGCGCGCGCCATTGCCGCACTGCTCGACTTCGCCGCCGTCGGCGTTGTGGATCACGTATTCAAAGTCCACGCCCGGGCCGGGCGAGGGGCGCACGCTGAGCACCTGGTCGGCGCCCACGCCGAAGTGGCGGTCCGCCAGAAAGCGGTACTGCGCAGGCGACAGGCCCTTGTGGCCCAAGGTCTCGTCGAGCACGACAAAGTCGTTGCCCGCGCCCTGCATTTTGGTGAAAGCGATTCGCATACTGAATTATCCCCCCGTCCGTCCCTGCGGGCCGCTCCCCACCCCGACGTGAACCCACGCGGGAATGCGTGGAACCCGCTTTGCCGGGCCACTGCATTGCCCCGGTACGGGGAGCGGGCCGAAGGGCCGGACGGGAGCGTTCAAATTGTTGTGCGGATAATGTGTTCATGGTCCGCCCTACCCAACTCCTCCAGCCCCAGCGCGAGCCCGCGCCTACCCGGCCTGCTGCCACCGTCTTGCTGTTGCGCGATGCGCCTGATGGCATTGAAGTGCTGATGACGCGCCGCTCGATGACGGCCAGCTTTGCGCCGGGTGCCTACGTGTTTCCCGGCGGCGGCATTGATGCGGCTGACGCACTGGCCCATCCGCAGGCTTCGCGCCGGGCCGGGCAGAGCGATCTGCACCTCACTCAGGCCATCGCCGCGATCCGCGAGAGTTTTGAAGAACTGGGCGTGCTGCTCGCGCGCCATGTCGATGGCCGCCTTGCCGGGGACGAAGACATTGCAGGGCTGGACCGCAAAGCCCCCTTTGCGCAGCAGTGCGCAGCGCGCGGCCTGACGCTGGCCGCGGCCGATGTGTTTGTGCTGGCGCACTGGATCACCGATCGCGATCTTCCGCGCCGGTTTGATGTCCCCTTTCTCGTGGCGCGCATGCCGCCCGACCAGGCGCCGGTGGCGGATGAGTCCGAGCAGTTCGAGCCAGTCTGGGTGAGTCCCGCTGCCGCGCTCGCGCAACATGAAGCCGGCACTTTTTTCATGATCTTCCCGACCATTCGCACGCTGGAGCGGCTCAAGCACTTTCGCGTAGTGGATGAAGTGCTCACTGCCTGCGCGAGCGAGAAGCCGCTATGGACCTCGTGCCCCCGCGCCGGCTGGCTGGCGGGGCAGGAGGCGCGCTTCATGGAGCATGAAACCGCCTACGGCGAGCTTGAACTCACATCGCCCGACGGCCAGATCGTGCACCACCTGGACTGGAACACCGGCGAGCCCGTGCCCCTGCTCAAAAACCTCATGCGCCTGACTGCCCCCAACCCCGGTGTGATGACCGGGCCGGGCACCAACAGCTATCTGGTGGGCGACCCGGGCACCGGCTACATCGCCATCGACCCGGGACCTGCCGACCCGGCGCATCTGGAGAAGCTGTGGCGCGCTGCGCATGGCGACATCCGCATGATCGTCTGCACGCATTCGCATTCGGACCATTCCCCCGGCGCCAAACCGCTGCAGGCGATGTGCGGGAACAAGCCACCGATCCTCGGGCTGCCCTCGCAACCGACGGCACGCGCCAACAGCGAGTTCACACCCGACCGCGCGCTGGTCGACCAGGAAGTGTTGACGCTCACCAGCTCGGCCACGCCCCACGCCCCGCACACCACACACAGCCTGAAGGTAATCCACACGCCCGGCCACGCCGCCAACCACCTGTGCCTCGTGCTGATGGAAGACGGCCTGCTGCTTTCGGGTGACCACATTTTGAATGGCAGCACCACGGTGATCGACCCGCCGGACGGTGACATGAGCGCCTACCTCGACTCGCTGGACCGGTTGAGCGCCGCCTGCGTGGAGCACGGCATTGGCTTCATCCTGCCGGCGCACGGCTATGTGTTGGGCTCGGCGCCGGGGGCCATCGCCTTCCTCAAGGGCCATCGCCTCAAGCGGGAGGCCAAGATCATGAAGGTGATGCAAGCCCACCCCGAGGGCACGATGGAAGAGTGGGTGCGCCATGCCTATGACGATGTTCCCCCGCGCATGTGGCCCGTCGCCCAGCGCTCGCTGCTGGCGCATGTGCAGCGCATCCAGTCCCTGCAAGGCATGACGTGACCGAACCCGTGCGTCTGGCCAAGCGTGTGGCCGAGATCAAGGGCTGCTCACGGCGCGAGGCCGAGATGTACATCGAAGGCGCCTGGGTCCGCGTCGAGGGCAAGCTGATGGAAGAGCCCTCCTTCAAGGTCGCGCCCAACCAGCGTGTGGAGATCGACCCCAAGGCCAGCTTGATGGCCATGACGGCGGCCACCATCCTGCTGCACAAGCCGCCAGGTTATGAGTCGGGGATCGGCGAGGGCGTGAATGCGGCGGGTGGCCCCCAGGGCAGCCGCAGCCGCGGCGCGCCGCCCGCGAACCAGTTACTGACCCGCGCCGCGCATGAAGCGCAGGACCCATCAGGCATCCGCCTGGTCAGCAAGCATTTCACCGAGCTGGTCTCACCCTTGCCGCTACCCACCGAGGCCAGCGGCCTGGTGGTGTTCACGCAGGACCCGCGCATCCTGCGCAAGCTGGTGGAAGACGCCGAGACGATGGAGCAGGAAGTGATCGTGGGCGTGGCCGGTGAGGTGTCGGCTGAGCAGTTGCGGCGCCTGTCGCACGGCCTCAGCTTCAACGGCCGCGCGCTGCCACCGATCAAGGTCAGCATGACGAGCAACAACGAGACCGCCACGCGGCTGCGCTTTGCGCTGCGCGGTATTCGCCCCGGACAGGTCCCCTACATGTGCGAGAGCGTGGGGCTGCGGATTCTGGACATGAAGCGCATCAGGATCGGGCGTGTGCCCATGACAAACCTGGCACCAGGGCAATGGCGGTATTTGCCTGCGCATGAGCGGTTTTGAGGAGTTGCGCTGGAGGGAAATGGAGCCGCGTGCATCAACGCTTGAGGCAGTGGGACGGGGCGTCCAATGAATATAGTGTGAAGTCCACCGATAAGCCGGATTCTGTGCACTGGGGTTGCCCCCAGCGTGACCGCCATTAATCTGGGCCGGTGATCACTCACCGGCTCGGTGCTACCTACCCGCACACTCCGGGGGCCCCGGGTTAGAACACAACAGCTTTCGCCGCCGCACTCCGTGTGTGCCTACTTGGTATTGCTGCGCGTAGAGATTGCCCGTTTCACCCGCACTGAAGCGGCTCGTCTCTGTTGCTCTGATCCTCACCTCACGGTGGACGGGTGTTACCCGCTACGCTGCCCTATGCAGTCCGGACATTCCTCCAGCGCGGCCTTTCGGCCCGGCGTTTTCACGCCGGCTTTTGACAGCTTGCGCCAGCGGCGGCCTGGTGGACTTCACCAGAGTATTATCGGCCACTTCCTTTTTCTGCTTGATCGACACAAGCCACTCAAGGACCCCGCATGATCCGTGTTTCCGAAATCAAGCTTTCGCTGTCCCAAGCAGAAGTTCCTGGGCCAGCCCTGCTGGACGCTGTCACTGAACGGCTCTCGCTGGCACCTGCCGCCATCGCCGACATCCACATCTTCAAGCGCAGCTTCGACGCCCGCAAGGCAGACCTCATGGCGGTCTACATCGCCGACGTGACCTTGACTGACCCTGCAGCGGAACAAGCCGTTCTGGCCCGCCTGGCGGGCCAGAACCACATCCAGCCCACCCCGGACATGATCTGGCAGCCGCCGGTGCAGGCCGGTGCGGACGTGCCGCTGCGCCCTGTCGTCATAGGCTTTGGCCCCTGCGGTATTTTTGCGGCGCTGGTGCTGGCGCAAATGGGTTTCAAACCGGTGGTGCTGGAGCGCGGCCGGCCGGTGAGGCAACGCACCAAGGACACCTGGGCACTGTGGCGCAAGAACGTGCTGGCGCCTGAATCGAATGTGCAGTTTGGTGAAGGTGGCGCTGGCACCTTCTCGGACGGCAAGCTCTACAGCCAGATCAAGGACCCCAGGCACCTGGGCCGCAAGGTGATGAACGAGTTCGTCAAGGCCGGCGCGCCATCGGAGATTCTTCATGAGGCGCATCCCCACATCGGCACCTTCAAACTCGTGAAGGTGGTGGAGAACATGCGCGAGCAGATCATCGCCATGGGCGGCGAGATCCGGTTCGAGCAGCGGGTGACCGACTTCCTGATTGAGGGCAATGGCGATGCGCGGCAGGTGCGCGGCCTCACGGTGCTGAACCAGGCCACCGGCGATTCTTATGAGATGCGCGCCGACCATGTGGTCATGGCGCTGGGCCACAGCTCGCGCGACACCTTTGCGGTGCTGCATGAGCGCGGCGTGTACATGGAAGCCAAGCCCTTTTCCATCGGCTTTCGCATCGAGCACCCGCAAGGGCTGATCGACCGTGCGCGCTGGGGCCGGCATGCAGGCCATCCTCTGCTGGGCGCGGCCGACTACAAGCTGGTGCACCATGCCAGCAACGGCCGCCCGGTCTACAGCTTTTGCATGTGCCCGGGCGGCACGGTGGTGGCAGCCACATCGGAGCCGGGGCGCGTGGTGACCAACGGCATGAGCCAGTACTCGCGCAATGAACGCAATGCGAATGCAGGCATCGTGGTGGGCATTGCGCCGGACGACTTCCCTGGCGGCCCGCTGGCCGGCATGGCGCTGCAACGGCAACTCGAATCGCATGCGTATGAGCTGGGCGGCAGCAACTACGAAGCGCCGGGCCAGTTGGTGGGCGAATTCATTACGGGCAAAGCGTCAACGCAACTCGGTACCGTTGAGCCGTCCTACAAGCCAGGCGTGAAGCTGGGTGATCTGTCAACCGCCCTGCCTCACTACGCCATTGAAGCCATTCGCGAAGCGCTTCCTGCCTTTGGCAAGAAGATCAAGGGTTTTGACATGCACGATGCGGTTCTCACGGGGGTGGAGACTCGCACCTCGTCACCCCTGAAGATGACGCGCGGCGAGGACTTCCAGAGTCTGAACACTCGTGGCCTGTACCCGGCCGGAGAAGGCGCCAGCTATGCGGGTGGCATCCTCTCGGCGGGGGTGGATGGGATCAAGGTCGGTGAAGCCGTTGCGCGGCAGATGATGTCAAGCCGCGGTGTTTTGTAGCGCAGCAATGCGCTCTTCGATCGGCGGGTGCGTCGAGAACAGCTTGCCGATGCCACCCGTGATGCCCAGTGTCTGCACGGCCTTGGGCAGTTCGCCGGGAACCATGCCGCCCAGACGCGCCAACGCATTGATCATCGGCTGCTTTTGCCCCAGCAGGTTGGCCGAGCCGGCGTCGGCGCGGAACTCGCGGTGGCGCGAGAACCAGGCCACCACGATCGCGGCTGCAAAACCAAGCACGATGTCCAGCACGATGGTCGTGACGTAGTAGCCAATGCCCGGGCCAGAGCTGCGGTCATCGCCGCGGCGCAGGAAGCTGTCCACCGCATAGCCGATCACGCGGCTCAAGAACACGACGAAGGTGTTCATCACGCCCTGGATCAGCGTCATGGTGACCATGTCGCCGTTGGCCACGTGGGCAATCTCGTGTCCGATCACGGCCTCGATCTCTTCCCGCGTCATGCCTTGCAGCAAGCCGGTTGAAACCGCAACCAGCGCCGAGTTCTTGAATGCACCCGTGGCGAACGCATTGGGCGCACCTTCAAAAATACCGACTTCCGGCATGCCGATGCCAGCCTTGTCGGACAGGCGGCGCACGGTCTCGACGATCCAGGCTTCGTCAGCGTTTTGCGGGTCGTTGATGACGCGCACACCGGACGACCACTTGGCCAGAGGCTTGCTGATCAGCAGCGAGATGATCGCGCCGCCAAAGCCCATGATGAGCGAGAAGCCCATCAGCATGCCCAGGTTCAGCCCGTTGGCGGTGAGGAAGCGGTTCACGCCCAGCAGGCTGGCGGCAATGCCGAGCACCACCATGACGGCCAGGTTGGTCAGCACAAACAGGAAGATGCGTTTCATTGGTTCTTTCTCGTAATGCCCCATGTGGGGATATGGCGGAATGGTAGGGGCGACCGGCCGGAAATCAAGGTTTTGCCGCCGTTATGCACACAACATTTGCGGTTATAGGTCAGGCCGCGCAGCCTGGCGGAACACCTTCGGGTCGTCATAAAACAGCGGATCTTCATTGGGTGGCCACCAGCCGGGCACGCCCAGTACCGGCAGTGGGGCAAAGGGCTTTGTGGCCAGGTGCTGTTCGTGCAGGGCGGCGGCAATGAGTGTGTCGAGTTCAGCCAAGCTGGCCCATGGCGCCTGCATGACGTACACATGCGCCGTGACCGGCTTGCGAGGGGTGACGAGTTTTTCAAGCAGCGCGTGGCCGAAGAGAACGAGCCGGGCCTGGCTCCACAGCGGGCGCAAGTCGATGAACAGCCTCTGCCAGTCTTTGGCGAGCAGAGCTTCCCACAGCGCCTGCGGGGCCTGAAGAAAGGCGGCGTTCTCGTCGAACAGCGTCAGCGCATCGCGCACCGGCCCGCGCTGCGCGCTCACGCCCAGCGTATTTATCTGTGCAGCTTGCAGCGCATTGAGCCGCTGCTTGGTCAAAGGGAAACGCATCCAGCACAGGCCGTTGAAAAAGTCGTGCAGGTTCTCGCGGGTGGGGCAGCAAGCGGTATCGAAAATGTACTGCTCGTAAGCGGTGCCGGCAGGCAAGGCCGACTGGGGCACAAAGTGAACTGGCGCGGCCTGTTCACGGTTCAGGGCTTCATGCAGGGGCGTGTTTGCGCTCCATGCCTGTGCGACCCGTGCGCCTGTGCCCTGCCAGACATCCAGCCAGGGCGCGCGCCAATCGGTCAGGCCACGAGCTTCCATGGCAATGACTCGCCCGAGCGCAGGGGCTTGAGCTCGGCCTCACCGAATGCAAAGCTTGTGGGTGGTGTCCAGCTTTCGCGCTTTAACGTCACGCTCGTGCTGTTGCGCGGGAGTCCGTAGAAGTCTGCGCCGTTGAAGCTGGCAAAGGCTTCGAGCTGGTCCAGCGCGCCTGCTGCATCGAACGCCTCGGTGTACATCTCCAGCGCTGCGTGCGCGGTGTAGCAGCCCGCGCAACCGGAGGCGTGCTCTTTGAGGTGAGCGGGATGGGGCGCGCTGTCGGTGCCCAGAAAGAACTTGCCTGCGCCCTTGCCCTGAGCGCTGGTCGCTGCATCCACCAGGGCCAGGCGGTGCGTCTCGCGCTTGAGCACAGGCAGGCAGTAGTAGTGCGGCCGGATGCCGCCGGTGAAGATGGCGTTGCGGTTGTACAGCAGGTGGTGTGCCGTGACCGTGGCGGCGGTGAAGCGGTCTGCATCGCGCACATAGTGCGCGGCTTCCTTGGTGGTGATGTGCTCGAACACGATCTTGAGTTCAGGAAAGTCCTTGCGCAGCGGGATCAGTTGCGTGTCGATGAACACGGCCTCGCGGTCAAACAGGTCGATGTCGCTGGAGGTGACCTCGCCGTGTACGAGCAGCAGCAGGCCGGAGCGTTGCATGGCTTCCAGCGTCTTGTAGGTCTTGCGCAGGTCGGTGACGCCGGCGTCGCTGTTGGTGGTGGCGCCTGCGGGGTAAAGCTTGAGCGCCACAACGCCTGCGTCTTTGGCGCGCAGGATCTCGTCAGGCGGCAGGTTGTCGGTGAGATACAGCGTCATGAGCGGCTCGAACGACATGCCTTGCGGCACAGCCTCAAGGATCCGCTGGCGGTAGGCAACGGCCTGGGCGGCAGTGGTGACCGGCGGCTTGAGGTTGGGCATGATGACCGCGCGGCCGAACTGCGCGGCGGTGTGCGGCACGACAGTGAGCAATGCCTCGCCGTCACGCACATGCAGGTGCCAGTCGTCAGGGCGGGTGATGGTGATTTGCTGGCTCATGC
>JACMQX010000265.1 GCA_014376765.1 Ramlibacter sp.
CCCAAGCCGGGCAACTGGGTGGGCTTTTTGTTCCAGAACTCGGGCATTGGCTACCAGGTGCCCAACGTCAAGGTGAACACCCGGCATATTGAGCAGGCTTTCTTTCGCAGCGCGCATCTGCGCGCGCCGGGCCGCATTGAAAATTCGTTTGCCAATGAATCGTTCATGGATGAGCTGGCCTTCAACGCCAAGGCGGACCCGGCCGAGTTCCGGCTGCGCCACCTGAAGGACCCGCGGGCCGTTGCGGTGCTGCGCAAGGTCATGGAGCGAAGTGGCTATGTCGCCCGCGCAGGCGTCAATCCGGCAGCGGCGCAGGGCGATGTGGCGCGCGGCCGGGGCGTGACTTATCTGCGCTACAACAACGCATCCACCTACGTGGCAGCGGTGGCCGAGGTCGCGGTGAACCGCCGCACAGGCGAGATCCGGGTCGAACGGGTCTGCGTCGCGCATGACTGCGGCCAGCTGATCAACCCGGACGGCACGGTCAATCAGGTGGAGGGCGGCGTGATCCAGACCGTGAGCCGCACGCTGATGGAGCAGGTGATGTGGGACCGCACCAAGGTGCTGTCACGCGACTGGGCCAGCTACCCGATCCTGCGCCACGACCAGGTGCCCAAGGTGCTGGTGGACCTGATCGACCAGCCCGGCCAGCCGAGCTTCGGCGCGGGTGAGCCGACGGCCTGTTCGATCCCGGCTGCAATTGCCAACGCCGTGTTTGATGCAACAGGCGCGCGGCTGCGGGCCGTGCCGTTCACGCCGCAGCAGGTGCTGGCGGCGCTCAAGCGGCCGGTGGGCGTTTGAAGCGGTTGCGGTGGCGCCAGCATGCAAGACTTTCCCGTTGCGTATCACCGCGTTTTTCTATCCATTGACTGGCAGTCTTCACGCCATCGCCGGTTCGGACACGAACTGCGGCATCACTTTTTCCGTAAACAGGTTCAGTGAGCGCAGCGATTCGTCATAGCTGAGGTCACCAAAGGCAAAGCGGGTCAGCACATAGTTGACGCCGGCGATGTCGATCTCGCGCTGCAGGCCCTCTGCCACTTCGTCGGCCGTGCCCACCAGCAGGATGCCGGCTTTGGCGGCGGTGGCGAAGTCTTCCGGGATCGGATAGCTCTTCATCGGGTTGCCATGCGCGCGCCAGAGGTGTTGCAGGCTGGCATACCAGCGGTCAAAGCCATGTTTGCCGGTCTCCATCGCCTCCTTGTGCGTGTCTGCAATGACGATGTGCCGGCCCAGGCCCAGGTAGGGCAGGGGTGTGGTGGCAGCGCGGGGGGTCTGCTCCCACTCCCGGCGGTAAGTGTCCGTGATGGCCCTGACCGGCGCGGACGGGCCGTTGCACACGATGTTCACGCCGTTTTGCGCCGTCCATGGAACCGCTGCTGCGGCCGAGAGGCCGTACCAGATGGGCGGCGTGGGCTTCTGCACGCATTCAAGCTCGACGGGCACGTTTTTGAACTGGAAGTGCTCCCCTTCAAAGTTGATCACGCGGGACTGCAGCCCCTGCATGATCACGTCATAAGACTCGGTATACAGCTTGCTCGAATTTTGCGCGGTGACGCCGAAGTAGCCCATCTCGTAGGGCGAGCTGCCGCGCCCGATGCCCAGCTCCAGCCGGCCATTGCTCATCTGGTCGAGCATGCAGATTTCTTCCAGCAGGCGCAGCGGGTGGCTCAGGCTCAGGGTGTAGACCAGCGGGCCGAAGCGCAGGCGTTTGGTTCGCTGCGCCAGCGCGGCGATGAACACGCTGGGCGCTGACGCCATGCCCAGGGGCGTGGAATGGTGCTCGGCAATGTGATAGGCATGAAAGCCCTCGCGGTCGTACACCTCGGCCAGGCGCAGCCGGTTCTCGTAGTGCTGGGTGAGGGGGATGTCGCCGCGGTCCAGGTGGTCGAAGATGCCGAATTTCATGAGAGGCTCCTTGGGGTTGGTTGCGCGCGTCAGGCGCGCCAGATGATATGGCTTTTGATGGATGGAGACTCGGCGCGGACCCAGCCGTAGCGCGCCGCCTTGTCCAGCATCGCCTGGGCCTGGGTCGCCCAGGCTTCGGGTTCAGCGGCCGTGCTGCGGCCCAGTTCAAACAGCGCGCCGTGGTCGATCCAGGCGAGTTCGCGCGATTCAATATGCCCCAGGAGCGAGAGCCCGGCCTGTGCCGCTTCTAGCGTGCCCACCGCTGGATCAATCTCCAGGTGGAAACGGCCGAAGTCTTCGGGCTGCTCCAGCACCACCATGCCACCTGAGCGAAGCAGGAGGTTCACGGTTGCGCCGATGCGAGTGATGCGGCATTGCCAGCCAGCGGATCGATCGCGTCGATCAGCACGAAGGCGATGCGGCAGACCTGGTCCGAGCGGTTGACCCAGGCATGGTTGGTGCCCTGCTGTACCATGAAGTCGCCGGCTTTCATGTGCACCTCCGAGTCGTCCAGCAGCATGTCGATCTCGCCTTGCAGCACGATCGCATAGTCCACGCTTTTGGTGCGGTGCATGAAGGCGTGGCGTGCCGGCTGGCCGCCCTGTGCGTTGTGGGAGGCGCCCATGGAGGCGATCAGCTCCTTCTGGTCAACGCTTTCAGCTTCGGCGGTGACGGGTGGGAAATCGACCACCCGCAGGATGGAGCCATGGGGCGGTGGCGGCACACCAATCGTCCGCGCCGCGCGGTCCTGCCCCAGGTCCATCCTGGCCGGTGATTCGTCGGTGACCCACAGCAGGCTGCTGACAAAGCCGGTGCCGGGCCGGACTTTCTTCGGCACGATGCCGTCCATCTCGATGATGGCTTTGCCAGAAGCGTCATGCCCTGTGACGATGCGGCGGATTGCGTGTTCCATGATGATCTTTCTGTGTTGGCGGCGCGATGCAGTTGGTCAGTCGATCTTGGCGCCAGACGCCTTGATGGCCGGCCCCCAGCGCTGGTATTCATTGCGCACAAACTCCAGCATCTGCGCCGGGTTGAGCGGCTCCGTCGGCTCCATGGCCGCTCGGTCCAGCAGCTGGGAATAAGCGGGCGTTGCCTGCAACTTCCTGATCTCGCCGTTCAGGGCAGCCACCACCGCAGGCGGCATGTGGGCGGGGCCGCCAAAGGCGATCCAGCCGGACCAGTCGTAGCCCGGCACGGTGTCGGCAATCGGCGGCACGGCAGGCATCAGCACGCTTCGTTTGGCCATTGACGTGCCCACGGCAAACAGTTTGCCGGCCTTGATGTTCGGGATGGCCAGCGTGCCGTCCAGAAACGCCATGTCGACCTTCTCGGACAGCAGGTCGGTCATGGAACTGGAGCTGCCTTTGTAGGGAATGTGAACGATGTCCAGGCCCAGCTGCTTTTTGAGCAGCTCCATGAAAATATGGTGCGGCGAGCCGCTGCCCGACGAGGCATAGCTGTACTTGCCGGGGTTGGCCTTGGTGACCGCGATCCATTCCTTCATGTTGCGGGCGGGAAAGCCCGGCACCACGCTGAGAAAGAAATTGGTCGCGCCAAGCCGGGCGATTGGGGTCAGGTCGCTCAAGGGGTCGATGCCCGGAGTGGCCATGAGTTGCGGTGCGAGGCTCAGCGTGGTGACCGTGGGCACGATCAGCGTGTACCCATCCGGCGGCGCAGCCGCAACGACCTTGGCGCCCAGCAGCGTGCTGGCGCCGGCGCGGTTGTCGATGATGAAGGGCTGCTTGAGCGTGCCCTGCAGGTTGTCGGCGATGGCGCGGCCCAGCACGTCGACCAGCGAGCCGGCAGGGAAGGGGACGATCAGCTTGACGGGCCGGTTGGGGTAGGCGTCTTGCGCCAGTGCCGATGTCGCTGCTGCGCCCAGCGCTGCAATGCAAAGCAGGCTGGCGACGAAAGACCTTGTGTGGATGTTCATGGGCTTGCCTCGTGGTGCGTTTGTTGTGTGTCTGTTGTGCTTCGCCGCCGCGTTTGCGGCTTGGGCTTGATGGGTCTGGTCCTGGCCCTGGGCGCGGGGGCAGGTTTGTCGGGCTCCATCGCGCGGAATCCAGCCACCGCAAATGCCACCAGCTGGTCGACCAGTTCCTCCGGATCGCGCGGGTTCAACTTGCTGCCCGAGAGGTTCTTGACGCTTTTGGCGCGCGGCCGCGTCGCGGTGAGCACCGCGCCCACGAGGAAATACAAACGCCAGACCAGCGTGGGGCGGGAGATGCCCGGCAGGCACTGTTCCAGCAAGCCGAGAAAGCGCAGGTTCACCTCGTCATACACCTCCACGATGATCTGCTCGGCCAGCTTGACATGTTCTGCGTTCAGGCTGAGCGACAGGGTCGCCACCGGGCTCTCCCTGCGCAGGGACACGCCCTCAAACGTGGGGGCGACCCAGGCGCGCACGACCGTTTCGAGCGTCACATTGCCGCTGGCCTCAAGCTGTTCAAAGTTGAACATGCGCGCCAGGTTGAGCGGCATGGCCACGTCCTTGAAGACCTGTTTGAACAGGCCCTCCTTGTCGCCGAAGTAATACGAGATCAGCGCCGAGTTGGTGTCTGCCCGCTCGGCGATTTCCCGGATCGACACGCCGCGAAAGCCCTTCTGGATGAAGAGCTCCGTGGCGGCGTCAACCAGCCGCTTGCGTGTGGTGGCAGCTTTTTCCACGCTGTCAGGTAGCAGCCGCAGGCGCAGGCTTGGTGAGCCGCTGGTCTGCCGGGAGCGCAAAGCGCCAGATCTTCTGCTGGATATCGGCCTTGAGCAGGTGACCCTGGATGTGACCGTCGCCGCTTTTGCGCAAGGCCACTTTGTTGATGCCATCCCATCGCTGCATGCTCTGCAAGCCGTTCTTCACGATCTCGCGCATCTGCTCGGTGGTGGTGGCGGGGCCGACACCGCCCTTGCGCAGGATGTCGGCCAACAGCACCACGGCGTCATACGCCAGGCTGGTGTTGCAGACGTTGGCCGGCTGCGGCAGGCTGGTTGTTTCTGCAGAACGCTTCAAGTAGCGTTCCACAAACGAGTTGTAGCGCGCATCACCCGGGCGGGGCTCGTTGGTGCTGAAGCCGACGGTGTGCAGGTTCTTGCCGGCCGTGCCCACTGTCTGGATGAAGCCACCGGCCCAGACCGATGCATCGCAGAACACCAGCTTGTCAAAGCCCTGCGTTTCCAACTCCTTGAGCAGGCCGAGCGTGGGCGCGTTCAAGCCGCTGGACAGCAGCGCGTCGGGGTTGGCCGAGCGGATGGCGATCGCCACAGCCGAAAAGTCAGTCGTGCGGGTCTGGAAGCTGGTGGTGCTGACCACGGTCATGCCCAGTTCCCTGGCCGCCTGGCTGAAAAGCTGGATGGCCTCGGAGCCGGTGGCTTCCTGCTCGTCGCCGGCAATGGCCACGCGGCGGATGTTTGGATACATCTTTTTGAATTCCGCCAGGCCCTCGACCAGCAGGGTGTCGTTTGGCGGGTGGATCCGCAAGGCATAGGGCCTGGCCGAGACGCCGGACTTGAGCGCCGTCCAGCAGATGGCGGGCAGCTTCATCTGGTTGGCCAGCGGCGCCACGCTCTCCCACGAGGTGCCGGTCAGAGGCCCGAACACCGTCACCGCATTGTTGGCGTGCAGCTTGCGAAACAGCAGCACCGACTGGGGCGCCTGGAACTGGTCGTCTTCCACCGTGATCTCCAGGGGCCGGCCGTTGATGCCGCCGCTGCCGTTGATGTCGGCAATGGCCAGGTCCAGCGCGGTGCGGTACAGCGCCGCATAGCTGGCGCCGAATCCGGTGACGGGCAGGATGGTGCCGATGCGAATGGGCGCGGCGGCCTGTGCGCGGGCCAGCAACGGCAGGGCGGCTGCTGCGCCTAGAAGGGAACGTCTGTCGATCATCGTGGAGTCTCCTTTTGGTTTGGTGAACTGGCTGGGGTCGGGGGCTCGGGCTTCAGTGGGTGCCCAGGTAATGGGCGGCGAAATCGGGATCGTGAAGGAGCGCTTCGCTGCTGCCTTCGCGCACCACGCGGCCCTGACGGAGCACGTAGGCCCGGTCGGCAAAGCGCAGCGCCAGCTTGACGTTCTGCTCAACCAGCAAGATGGTGAGGCCCTCTTCCTTCAGCGCGCGCAGCGTGCGGTAGGCCGACGACACCATGATGGGCGACAGGCCCAGCGAAGGCTCGTCGAGCAGCAGCAACTCGGGCCGGTTGATGACCGCGCGCGACAAGGCGAGCATTTGCTGCTCTCCGCCCGAGAGGTTGCCTGCGAGTTGGGCCTGTCTGGTCTCAAGGTGCGGGAAGCGCTGGTAGACGGCGGCCAGGGCAGCTTCGAAGGTTTGTGTGCTCGGGCGAATGTCGTAGGCAATGCGCAGGTTGTCGCGCACGCTGAGCGTCTGCAGGGTGCCGCGCCCTTCCGGGATGTGCAGCATGCCGCCGGCTGCCAGCTTGTGCGGGCTTGCGAGCCGGGCATCGTGCCCGCAGACCAGGGCCTGGCCCTGCGTCGGCCGCACCAGGCCGCAAAGCGTGCGCAGCAAGGTGGTTTTGCCGGCGCCGTTGGCGCCGACCACCGCCACCACCTCACCCCGGCCCACGCTCAGGCTGATGCCGCGCAGCGCCTCAATGCGGCCGTACGAGACACACAGCTCGTTCACCGCCACCAGCGGCGCATCGGTGTGGGGTTGCAGCATGGCCGTCATTCGTCCGTTCCCAAATAGGCCTGGACGACCAGGGGGTTGTCCAGCACCTCCGCCACCGGCCCGTCTGCAATCTTGCGGCCATAGTCCAGCACCGCCATGCGGTCGCACAGGCCCTTGAGAAAGCCCATGTCGTGTTCGATCACCACGATGGCGGGGACGGTGTCGCGCAGGGCGTGGATGCGTTCAGCGAGGTCTTCGGTTTCGCGGTCGTTCATGCCGGCTGCGGGTTCGTCCAGCAGCAACAACTGCGGCTTGCCGGCGAGCGATCGCGCGATTTCAAGCCGGCGTGCCTCGCCATAGGCCAGGGCGTCTGCGGATTCGCCAGCCTTGCCGGCGAGGCCGGCCTGTTCCAGCAAGCCCATCGCGATGTCCATGTCCTGTTTGGCACCCCTGTAGAGCAGCGAGCGGAACGGCTGGGCCGCATGCTGTTTGATGGCGACGGGCACGTTCTCGACCACGCTCATGCGCTTGAGCAGGCGGATGTTCTGGAAGGTACGCCCCATGCCCAGGCGGGCCCGGCGGTGCGCCGGCTCCCGGCTGACGTCGCGGCCGCCCAGGTGAATGAATCCGGCGCTGGCTTCATAGGCGCCGGTGATCACATTCACCAGCACCGACTTGCCGGCGCCGTTGGGGCCGACCAGCGCGAGGATTTCGCCGGGCATGACCTGCAGGTCCACACCGTCCAGGGCGACAACGCCGCCGAAGTGCTTGGTGATGCCGCGCAGGGACAAGGCGGCGTTGCCCGCCGTCGCAGGGCCGGCAGTGCCCATGGGAGCGGTCAGAGTGGCGTTCATCGCGGCGCTCCTGGTGGCACGGCGCGGGGCCGCACGCTGCGCGTACGGAAGGCCAGCAGGCCCTCGGGCCGCCACAGCAGCATGACGACGACCAGCACGCCAAAGAGGGTAGGGCGCCAGTCGGCCAGGCCGCGCAGCACCTCGGGCAGCAGCGTCATGGCCACGGCCCCAATCAGCGGTCCCCACATGTTGTTGGTGCCGCCCAAAATCACGTAGAGCACGATGTAGATCGACACCAGGATGTCGAAGTTTTCCGGCCGCACAAAGACCATGTGGTGCGCATACAGCGCGCCGGCCATGGCGGCAATGGCGGCGCCGATGCCGAACATGGCGGCCTTGACGAACACGGTGTTGATCCCCATGGAGCGGGCGACACTCTCGTCTTCACGCACCGCGTCCAGCACCCGTTGCAGCGGCGACCGGCTGATCCACCAGAGCAGCGTACCCACCGCAACCAGCAACACCGCGATGTGCCAGATCTGCGTGCCGACCAGGCCGCTCATGCCGCGCACGCCACCGATGTAGGAGGTGGACTCGAGCACCGCACGCAGGCACAGGGCGATGCCGATGGTGACCAGGATCAGGTAGACGCCACGTGTGCGCAGCGCAGGCAGGGACAGCAGCACCGCCACCGCTGACGTGGCCAGGGCGGCCAGCGCAATGGCAGCGAGCAGCGGCCAGCCGAACTTCACGGTGAGGATGCCGCTGGCATAGGCACCCAGTGCCATGAACGCGCCGTTGGCAAACGAGAGGCTGCCCGACATCAAAATCACGTAGACGCTCCAGGCCAGCAAGACGTTGAGGCCGGTGAAGATGATGTAGTCGCTGGTCATGACGTGACGCCCCTTCAGGCCCTGGCTTCCTTGTGGAGCCCGCCGCTGCCAAAAAGGCCGGCAGGGCGAACCAGCAGCACGCCGATCATCAGAATCCACACCGAGATATCCGCCAGGCGCCCCAGCCCGAAGTGGAATGCGACCGCCTCCAGCAGCCCGACCATGAGGCCGCCTGCTGCCGCCCCCTTCAGCTCCCCCATGCCGCCAATGGCCAGGATGGCCAGCGCCTTCAGCCCGAGCGAGAAACCCACCTCGGTGGTGGCGTAGCCGGTGCGCAGCAGCAGCATGATGCCCGCCACAGCCGCCAGCGCCGAGGCCAGCACAAAGGTGTACTGATTGACCCGCTTGACGTTGATGCCCAGCAGCTGCGCCGCTTCAGGTGAATCCGCCGTGGCGCGGATGTTGCGGCCAAACTGGGTGCGGGTGATGAGCTGGTGCAACCCGGCCAGCAGCACCAGCGTAAAGGCCAGCGTCCCCAGCTTCAGCCAGCTGACGGCAATGTCGCCCAGCATGAAACTGGCGGTGCGCAGCGAGGTGCTCCATGGCACGGAAAGCGGCTCTGTACCCCAGATTTTTTGCGCCGCATCAATCACCACCAGGCCGAGGGCGAGCGAGCTGAGCGCTGCAGTGACGTGCGCGTCCTTGCCCTTGAATTTGCGGAAGCTGATCAGTTCGATCACCAGGCCGAAGAGGCCGGTCACCACGCAGGTGAGGAGGGCGGCCACGATGAGCGGCGCCCCCAGGCCCACCAGGGCGATGGTGAGAAAGCCTGCCAGCATGAACAGCTCGGAGTGAGCGAAGTTCAGCTTGTTCAGCACACCGAACACCAGGCAAAAGCCCAGGGCAATGAGGGCGTACATGCTGCCCACCACCAGCCCATTGAGAAGTTGTTCCAGGAGCACCGTGTATGAAGCAGCGTGCGCGCGGTTTGCGGCAAGGTGCCAGAAGTTAATCAGTGATTGAATGGTAGGCGGCATGCAGGTGCCCGGCCCTAGGGAAAGCCCGCATGCCAGGGGCTTTCTTCATCCGCCACCAGGGGCTATGCTCAGGTTAATCACTGATTAAACGGGCGGCCACTTCGCGCAGCCTCATGAAGGAGAGCGGGATGAAATTCGGAATATTCGACCAGGTGGACGATTCAGGGCGGCCATTGAACGTGCAGTATGAAGAGCGCCTGCAGCTGGGCGCGCTGTACGACAGCCTCGGCTTTCACTGCTACCACCAGAGCGAGCACCATGCCACGCCCCTGAGCATGGCGCCGGCGCAAAGCGTCTTTCTTGCCGCCATGGCGCAGCGCACGAAAAACATCAAGCTGTGCCCACTGGTGTATCTGCTGCCGGTCCACCACCCCCTGCGGCTGGCTGAGGAAATCTGCATGCTGGACCACCTCTCGAACGGGCGGCTGGAGTTTGGTATTGGCCGGGGCGCCAGCCCTTATGAAGTCGATGCGCTCGGTATCCCTCCCGAGGCGGCGGGCGAGGCCTACGCCGAGGCGTACGAGATCTTGCAAAAGTACTTCTCGGCTCACTCGCTGGACCATGACGGCAAGTTCTGGAAGCTCAAGGACGTCCCCATCACCATGAAGCCGATGCAGTTGCCGCACCCGCCCATGTGGTATGCGGCAGCCACGCCGGATTCAGCAGCCTGGCCGGCCCGAAACGGCGTCAACATCATCTGCGGCGGCCCCGTGGGCAAGGTGCATGAGATCAGCGCCAGGTACCGCGCTGAAGCAGCGCAGGCCGGCGCCGCTGCGCGCGCGAATGCGCTGATCGGGATCTGGCGCTTTGTGGTGGTGGCCGAAACAGACGAGAAGGCGCAGCAGATTGCCCAACAGGCATGGCCCCGGTTCTACGAGAGTTTCTACAAGCTGTGGCGCAAGCACGGCACCGAGCCCCAGCGGCTGAAGCTGGCCGACGACTTTGCCGGCATGATCGCCTCCGGCCACGGCGTGGCCGGCTCGCCCCAGACGGTGGCCGAGGCGCTGGGCCGGCAGGCCGAGGCGGGCAAAGTCAATTACATGGTCAATCACTTCATGTTTGGCGACATGCCGCATGAGCATGCGATGAACTCCACGCGGCTGTACGCCGCGCAGGTGATGCCCGTCCTCAAGGAAGCCTCGCGCGCCTGGTTGTGATGCAGGCAGCCCGATGACCGATCACCAGGCGCCTTTTGATGCGCTGGCCCTGCGCTCGGCGCTGGGCGCTTTTGTCACGGGCGTCACGGTGATCACCACGCAGGACGCAAGCGGCAAGCCGCATGGCCTGACTGCGAACTCCTTCAACACGGTGTCGCTGGACCCGCCGCTGATTCTCTGGAGCCAGTCCAAGAAGGCGGGCAGCTACGACACCTTCCAGCAGGCCGCCGAGTTTGCCATCAGCATTCTTGCGGAGGACCAGATTGAGGTGTCGGCTCGCTTTGCCTCAAAGCAACCGGACAAGTTTGATGGCGTGACGGTAGAGCGGGCCTTCTGCGGCCTGCCCGTCATTGCCGGCGCCAGTGCCTGGCTGTATTGCAGGACAGTCTCGCGGGTCGATGGCGGGGACCACACGATCTACATCGGCGAGATCCTGAAGATCGCCCGCAGCGGCCGCAGGCCCCTGGTGTTTGGGGGCGGGCAGTACCTGCTCGCGCAACCCCACCACGCTGCCATGCACAGTGCCACCGTTCCCACCGGCGCGCGCCAGCGGCACGCGGTGCAGCTGTGCACGCCGCACATGCAGCGCATTGCGGAGGAGCTGGACATCACCATCTGCGCAGCTGTCTGGGGCAATGCGGGCCCGACCCTCATCAGCTGGGAAACAGGCCCCACCTCCGTGCTGCCGAGTTTCCCCCTGGGCCTGGTGCTGCCCGTGACCTCATCGGCCACGGGCAAGGCGTTTGCGGCCAGCCTGCCGCCTGCGACCACAGGCCCCTTTGTTGAACGCGAACTGGCTGCTGCCCTGGTGCCGCAGGCTGAGGCAGCGCAGCAGTGGCAAGCCACCCTGGCGCAGGTGCGCGCCAGCGGCGTTGCCCTGCATCCACCCACGCGGTTCTGGAACGATGAAATGCTGATCACGGTCGCGTGTGTGGCGGTGCGCGGCAGTGACGCAGACGCCATCGTCGCGATGAGCGCGGTGGTGGACAGCGCCTTGCCGCCCCCGGTTCTTGAACGTGCCTGTGACAAGCTCAAGGAGGCCGCCGCAAAGATCGAGCGGCTGCTGGGCTTTCAGGCTGAATTGACGCCTGCAGGATTTCTTTCATGACACAACAAGGTGCCCCCGAACTCGACCCCCAACTGCGTGAGGCCCTGGCAAAGTCTGCTGAAATTGCGGCTGCGTTGCCCGCCCCTGAAGCTGGCATTGCCGGCGTGCGCCGCAACTTCGACCTGGGCCGCAAGTACTGGAACGAAGGCGGGCCTGAAGATGTGGAGCGTGTGGAGCGCAGCATCGCAGGCCCTTCGCGCGATGTGCCTGTGGTGATGTACCGGCCGCGTGGGGTGCCATCCGGCACGGCGAGTGGCTTGCTTCCCGTGTTCGTTTACCTGCATGGTGGCGGCTTCAGGCTGGGTTCGCCGGGGTCCAACGACCGGCAGATGCGCGAGATCGCCAAGGGGTGGGGCGGCGTGGTGATCAGTGCCGACTACCTGCACGTTCCGGAGCATGTCTTTCCTTCGGCAGTGGATGAGACGGCCGCTGTCCTCCAGTGGTTGCACGATAACCCGGCAGCCTTGGGTATTGATGGCGGCCGTATCGCTCTGGGTGGCTCATCGGCAGGGGCGGTGGTGGCCTTTGGCGCGGCTGTGGCGCTGGGGGGTGTTCCCTGGCTTCGGGCTGCGGTGGGCATCGTCGGCGCATTCAGCGTTGACACCTCGCTTGAGTCGATGCGGCTGTATGGCGATGTGGGTTTGTATCCTGATGCGGCCTCGGTGGTGCCCATGTTCAACAACTACGTCCCCGACCCGGCCCTGCGCG
>JACMQX010000266.1 GCA_014376765.1 Ramlibacter sp.
CGCCGCTACGTCCTGAAATAACTGGCGCAGGGCCAATCACGCCCAGTCAGACCGGTCCTGTGGCACCAGCGGGTTGTGCTGGATCTAGTTCGTGGCAACAAGCCGCTCCGCACGGGCGCTGGTGATAATAGGCGAGATGAAGATCGCCACCTGGAACGTCAACTCCCTCACCGCCCGCTTGCAGCATGTGCTGGACTGGCTAGCCCTCCATCCCGTCGATGTCCTGTGCCTGCAGGAGCTGAAAATGACGGACGATAAATTCCCCGCCGATGCGTTGCTGGCTGCCGGTTACCACTCGGCTTTTTTTGGCCAGAAGACGTACAACGGCGTAGCCATCCTGTCGCGCACGCCGGTGCGCGATGTGGTGAAAAACATAGTGGGCTTTGAGGACGAGCAGTCGCGCGTGATGGCCGCCACGGTGGACGGACCCTTGGGTGCGCTGCGCGTGGTGAATGGCTACTTCGTCAATGGGCAGGAGCCGGGCAGCGAGAAGTTTGCCTACAAGATGAAGTGGCTGGGCGGGCTGCAAAACTATGTGCGGGCCGAACTGGCGGCGCACCCACAGCTCGTGCTGCTGGGCGACTTCAACGTCGCGCCGGAGGACCGTGACTCGTATGACCCTGAAGGGCTGCGCGAGACGATTCACCACACGAGCGAGGAGCGCGGGCACTTTCGCGAGTTGCTGGCCCTGGGCCTGACGGACAGCTTCCGCCTGTTCGAGCAGCCGCCCAAGAGCTACTCATGGTGGGACTACCGGATGCTTGGGTACCAAAAGAACCGGGGGCTGCGGATTGATCACATATTGGTCAGTGAGGCGGTCAAGCCGCAGGTTAAAGCCTGCGTGATTGACCGGGTGCCGCGCAAATGGGAAAAGCCCAGCGATCACGCGCCTGTGGTGGTGCAAATTTAGGGCAGTGCATGAAGACAGTGATGTCACCGGCGCGCACGGATCACCGCCGAAACTTTGCTCTGACCTCAATGCGCTCGAGTGAAGAAACGCTCAGCGCTACAAACGCAGACCTTTTCAGCTCACCGCATTGGTGTCAGAGCGAAATTTCGTTGAAGACCGCGTGCTTCGACTGCATCACTGTCCTGAATTTCATCTGACCCCAAAGCTAGCTATGCGCGTCGCGCCGGTGTCCTACTCCAGGCCAAGTTCCTGAATCTTCCGGGTAATGGTGTTGCGGCCGATGCCGAGTTTTTGCGCGGCCTCGATGCGTCGGCCTTTGGTGTTGGCCAGCGCCGTGAGGATCAGCTTGGACTCGAAGCGGCGGGTGAGCGCATCCCAGACGTCATGACGCCCGTTGACGAGCAGCTCCAGCGCTTCGGCTTCGAGCCCCAGCTCCCAGGTGCGCGGCACCGCGGCGGCAGAGATTGCGGCGCTCCCTGAACCCGCTGATTCTTCTGCCGCCAGCGCGTCAGATGACGCGGCCGCCGCAGGTTTGGCCACGGGTGCTTCGGCCCTTGCAGTCAGGTCTGCTGGCTGGGCCCGCACGGCTGCAACACCCTCCAGGCCCTGCGCTACTTCAGGCGGCAGGTCCTTGGCTTCAATCACCTGGGCCGGCGCCATCACCGTGAGCCAGTGGCAGATGTTTTCCAGCTGGCGCACGTTGCCCGGAAAGCCGAAGTTCCCCAGCTGGACCAGCGCTGCGTCTGCAATACGCTTGGGCTCCACGCCGAGTTGCTTGGCACTGATCTGCAGGAAATGCCGCGTTAGCATCGGGATGTCTTCCTTGCGCTCGCGCAGGGCCGGCAGCCGCAGGCGGATCACGTTCAGGCGGTGGAACAGGTCTTCACGGAACGCGCCTTCCTTGACCCGCTGCTCCAAGTCCTGGTGGGTCGCTGCGATCACGCGCACATTCGCTTTGACCGAGCTGTGGCCGCCCACGCGGTAGAAGTGCCCGTCGCTCAACACGCGCAGCAAACGCGTTTGCAGATCAAACGGCATGTCGCCGATTTCATCAAGGAACAGCGTGCCGCTTTCGGCCTGCTCAAAGCGGCCCCGGCGCATGGTTTGCGCGCCGGTGAAGGCGCCGCGCTCATGGCCGAAGAGTTCGCTCTCCAGCAGGTCCTTGGGGATCGCGGCGGTATTGATGGCGACAAAGGGCCCGTTGGCGCGTGGTGAATGCTTGTGCAATGCGCGCGCCACAAGTTCCTTGCCCGAGCCGGATTCACCTGTGATCATCACCGTGACGTTGCTCTGCGACAAACGGCCAATCGCGCGGAACACGTCCTGCATGGCGGGCGCCTGGCCGAGCATTTCCGGCGCTGCCGCCATGCGCTCTTCAGCCACTTCTTCGCGCTGGCTTTCTTCCACCGCGCGGCGTATCAACTCCACCGCCTTGGGAAGGTCGAAGGGCTTGGGCAGGTATTCAAACGCGCCGCCCTGGAAGGCCGACACCGCACTGTCGAGGTCTGAAAACGCCGTCATGATGATGACGGGCAGGCCAGGGTGTTTCTCTTTCACCTTGGCCAGAAGGTCAAGGCCCGAACCGCCAGGCATGCGGATGTCGCTCACCATGATTTGCGGGCCATCCTCATCGCCGGCGGTCTCTAGCGCCGCCAGCACTTCGCGCGGGTTGGTGAAGCTGCGGGTGGGAAGGTCTTCGCGGAGCAGCGCCTTCTCCAGCACGAAGCGGATGGATTGGTCATCATCTACGATCCAGATCGGCTTCATGGTTTTAGTTGTCTCTCAGGTCTAGGGCAACGGAATCAACAATTTGAAGTCCGTATGGCCTGGGACGCTGTCGCACTCGATCAAGCCATGATGTTGCTGGACAAAGGTTTGCGCCAATGTCAGCCCCAGCCCTGAGCCGCCTTCCCGCCCTGACACCAGCGGGTAAAAAATACGGTCTTTGATCGAGTCCGGCACGCCAGGCCCATTGTCAATGACATGCAATTCCAATGCCAGTCGGTAGCGCTGCTTGCCAAATGTGACCTGCCGCGCAACCCGGGTGCGAAAACGTAAGCACGCATCGCCCGCTGCAATGCGTTCGGCCAAAGCCTGGCAGGCGTTGTGGGCGATGTTCAGCACCGCCTGGATGAGCTGCTCGCGGTCGCCACGGAACTCGGGGATGGAGGTGTCATATTCGCGCTGCACACGCAGCCCGCGCGGAAACTCCGCCAGGATGAGCGAGCGCACGCGTTCGCAGACTTCATGGATGTTGACGTCGCCCACCACATGCGGGCGGCGGTGCGGTGCCAGCAGGCGGTCTACCAGGGTTTGCAGCCGGTCGGCCTCGTGGATGATGACCTGGGTGTATTCCTTGAGCTCGCGCGAGTCGATCTCCATCTCGAGCAGCTGGGCCGCGCCACGAATACCGCCCAGCGGATTCTTGATCTCGTGGGCGAGGTTGCGGATCAATTCCTTGTTGGCCTGGGCCTGATCAATCAGCCGCTCCTCGCGGTCCTGCTTGGCCTGAGCCTCCAGCGGCAGCAGCTCGACGATCACTTCACCCTGCTTTTCGGTCTGGGCGACGATCACGTGGACCGGCAGCGGCTCGTGGTTCAGCCGCTTGAGCCAGGCGTCATAACGCAGCGCCGCATACTCGTTGCTGCTGGCGCCTTCCAGCGCGTTCTTCAGGATGTGGGGTTCAGTGAAGGACTCGGCCAGCAGCGAGCCTTCGATGGTCCGGCGTGAAGTGCCCAGTGCGTCTTCCAGCGCGGAGTTGGCAAAAAGGACGGAGCCGTCGCTGCGCACAACTGCCACCAGTGTGGCCAGTAGATCAAAGGACTGGAAACGGGCGTAGGCGGAAGTTGATTTGCTCAAGCTGCCTATTTTGCAGCACTTATTGCGGCTTGGCAGTCCGCTCGGCTGCAGGCGCCGCAGCGGGCGCGCGATCGAGTTCGCGCTTGATGCCGGCGATGTCGCTGTCATTGCGGGCAATACCCGATTTGAGTTCCGCCACCCGGTCCAGGTACTTCTGGTAGTTGCGGCCTTCGTCGCCGCGCTTTTCCGGCTCGCCGTTGTTGTATTCCTTGAGGTTCTCGGCCTGGCGGGCCTGGGCTTTCTTGAGCTCGGACTCCAGGATGGCGCGGGCGTCGGAGTCCCGGGCCCTTTGCTCGCCGGCGTCGACACGCTGGCCGGCCTGGGTGGCCGAGGCGATCTTCACCGGGGCGGGCGTCGCTGCGCGCGTACCCTGCACCACGGTGATATTGCCGCCTTCAATGCGCTTGCAGTTGCGCGCCTGCGCTTCTGCTGCATTGTTGGTGTATTCGTTGCCGCAGCGGTAGATCCGGTCCTGGGCGTTGGCGCTGTTTGCTACCAGAAGGATAGCGGCCAGCGGAATCAGTAAAAGAGGTTTCATCAGCTAACTCCTCGCATCGAAAAAATCGAAAGGCGGTCGGCCAGTATGCTGCAATCGACCGGAAATTCCAAGTTTGGGTGTTTGCGCCAATGAAAAAGGACGGCCGAAGCCGTCCTTTTGTGGCAACACACTGTAGGTAACTACAGCGTGCTGTGTGTTGCGATAAGCGGCGAAGGGCCGCCCCCAAGGCGCTTACGCCCCCTTGGGGGGCAGCGCAGTACACGCAGTGACAAGCGTGGGGATCACATTACAGCGAGTAGTACATGTCGTATTCGACGGGGTGCACGGCCATGCGGAAGCGGGTGACTTCCTGCATCTTCAGTTCGATGTAGGCGTCCAGCATGGTGTCAGTGAAGACACCACCCTTGGTCAGGAAGGCACGGTCCTTGTCCAGGTAGTCCAGCGCCTGGTCCAGGCTGTGGCACACGGTCGGGATCAGCGCGTCTTCTTCCGGCGGAAGATGGTACAGATCCTTGGTGGCGGCTTCGCCCGGGTGGATCTTGTTTTCCACGCCGTCCAGGCCAGCCATCATCAGGGCCGAGAAGCCGAGGTACGGGTTGCACAGCGGATCGGGGAAGCGCGCTTCAATGCGGCGGCCCTTGGGGTTGGCAACGAACGGGATGCGGATCGAAGCCGAGCGGTTCTTGGCCGAGTAAGCCAGCTTGACCGGTGCCTCAAACCCGGGGACCAGGCGCTTGTAGCTGTTGGTGCCGGGGTTGGTGATGGCGTTCAGCGCGCGGGCATGCTTGATGATGCCGCCGATGTAGTACAGCGCAAAGTCCGACAGGCCGGCATAGCCGTCACCGGCGAACAGGTTCTTGCCGTCTTTCCAGATCGACTGGTGAACGTGCATGCCCGAGCCGTTGTCGCCAACGTAGGGTTTGGGCATGAAGGTGGCCGTCTTGCCGTAGGCGTTGGCCACGTTGTGGACAACGTACTTCAGCAAGATGGTCCAGTCGGCGCGCTGCACCAGCGTGCTGAACCTGGTACCCAGTTCGTTTTGGCCGGCGCCCGCCACTTCGTGGTGGAACACTTCAACCGGGATGCCCAGCGATTCAAGGATCAGCGACATCTCGGCGCGCATGTCCTGCGTGCTGTCAACCGGGGGAACGGGGAAGTAGCCGCCTTTGACGGTGGGACGGTGGCCACGGTTGCCGCCTTCGAGCTTCTTGCCGGAATTCCACGGTGCTTCGTATTCGTCGATTTCAAAGAAAGCGCCCGACATCTCATTGGCCCAGCGCACGCCGTCGAAGATGAAGAATTCGGGTTCCGGTCCGAAGTAGGCGGTGTCGCCAAAGCCGGAGGCCTTGAGGTAAGCCTCGGCGCGGCGGGCGATGGAGCGCGGGTCGCGGTCATAGGACTTGCCGTCGGTCGGGTCCAGCACGTCGCAGCTCAGGAACAGCGTCGTTTCTTCGTAGAAAGGGTCGATGTTGGCGGTGTTCGCGTCGGGCATGAGCAACATGTCGGAGGCTTCGATGCCTTTCCAGCCGGCGATGGACGAGCCGTCAAACGCATGGCCCGAGATGAACTTGTCTTCGTCAAAATGAGAGACAGGCACGGTCACGTGCTGTTCCTTGCCACGGGTGTCGGTAAAACGGAAGTCAACAAACTTGACCTCGTTTTCCTTGACCATTTTCATTACGTCTGCGACGGTCTTTGCCATCAGGTTTCTCCTGGTTGGATGGGTGCTACAAAAAGGGATACGACAGAAGGGGAATGCAGTTTTTGTGCCAAAGCTGGTGCACAACCCTGAAGGATAACAGGGGTATTTTGCACGCCCCTGATGGCCAGAACCGTGTGGCAACTGCGAAGGCTACTCATTAAGGACTCATTCCATGCACCATTCATGGGCTTCGAAAAAATGCCATGTTCTGGTGCATTAAATTTTTCGCACCACTTCGGGGCCTAACCTGACTTTGAATACTTCAAGCCCGGCGAGCATTGCCGGGTAGGCAGCAGCCACCGCATCTGGCTCGCCCTTGACGCCCAACTCGATGTGGCGACCGTATTCCGGATGGTCAACACTGGGCAGGCTGAACACCTTGACGCCCGCATGCGCGCGCTCGATGTCTTCCATCAGCGGGGTGAGGGCTGCCTCCATCGCGCCAAAAACAATGACCGACTGCTCGACCCACGAGGCCGTGGTGAACAGGTGGGCGTAGTGGGTGTCCAGCACCCACTCGACCATCGGCCAGGCCATGACGGGAAAGCCGGGGACGAAGTGAACGATGCCGCCGCCCTGCCCTTTGCAGCTGAAGCCGGGAATCTTGTTGTAAGGGTTGGGAATGATCTCCGCGTCTTGCGGGAAGGTGCCCATGTTGAGGCGGTGAATGTTGTCGGGCCTGTCTGGCTCATAGGGCACGCCTTGCTCCCGCGCGGTGTCTTGCATGCGTTCGCGGATCAAGGCCTCGGCTTGAGGGTGGAGCGCGAGCGGCTGGCCTAGCGCGGCGCCTGCGCATTGACGGGTGTGGTCGTCTGGCGTGGCGCCGATGCCGCCGCAGGAGAACACCACATCGCCCGAGGCGAAGGCGCGCTTGAGTGCGGCGGTGATGTGCTCGCGTGAGTCGCCCACATAGTCTGCGTAGGCCAGTTGCAGGCCGCGCGCCTTGAGCAGGTCTATGACCTTGGGCATGTGCTTGTCGGTGCGTTTGCCCGAGAGGATTTCGTCGCCGATGATGATGAGGCCGAAGTTCATGGGCTGTTTGTTCATTGAGTTGCTTCAGGGAAGAAGTGCGCGGGGGGCGCCAGGGTCACTGGATGCACTGACGAATGCTGGCCCTGCTATCACGGGGCCCGCGGCGGGCGGCATGGCGTCAGCGGCTTCCTGCCGCAGCTGCTGCAACGCCGCCAGGCAGTAGTGGCTGAACCACAGCGAAGAAAAAGCAAACACCAGGGTGTAGATCCAGATCGCCACCGGCACGAGGACGACAAACGCCGCCGCAAACAGCGCCCCCGAAGCCCAGACCATGGTGGGCGCCATGCC